>DAIUEK010000037.1:0-9759 GCA_036845165.1 Vicinamibacterales bacterium
CGTCGACGAGGTGAAACTCGGTGGCGGCGGTCACGTCCGACAGGGCAATCGTCTGGCCGCCGACCACCGCCATAATTCTGTCAATGACCTCGTAATCCCTGATCGCTGGTCCCTGATCCCGGATCCCTGATCCTGCATCGCGAATCGTGAATCGCGGATCGTGAATCCGTGAGGCAGGATTCACGATCAGGGATGCGGGATCAGGGATGAGGGATAAGGGATTGAAAAGGAGCGCGGCGAAGAGGGCGACTCGCATTAGAAAGCCTGCCCGATCGAGAAGTGCAGCGCGTAGCGCGGCTCGAGCTTGCCGCCAATCGTGCGGCGGTCCAGTTTGAAGCCTATGTCCACCCTGATCGGGCCGATCGGGGACCGGTAGCGCACGCCGAAGCCGAGGCTGCCGCGCAACTGTGAGAGGTCCAGGTCCGCGGCGCGGGCGAACACGTTGCCGCCGTCGGCAAACACCACCACGCCGATCGGACCGCGGATGGGCGCGCGCAGCTCCGCGTTCAAGACGATTTCGGCATCGCCTCCCTTCGGGAAGCCGGTCGCGGTGATCGTCGAGGGCACGCCGACGCTGTCCAGCGCGAACCCGCGAATCGTGGTGTCGCCGCCGGCAAAGAAGCGCTCGCTCGCCGGCAGATCCCGGACCTCGGTCAGCACGGTGTTGCCGTTGGCATCCGTCGTCGGGACGACGCGCAGGAAGGCGCTCGCGAGACCGAGGCGCGCGCCAGCGGCAAACACGAGATGCGGCGTGCCGAGGTTCTTATAGACGAAACCCTGCAGGAACGTCTTCGTGAACCCGACCTCGGATCCGATCGCCCGGGCCGCCAGCGTGCCGTCCAGGCTCAGTAACGTCCCGTGCTGCGGCTCCAGCGGGTCGTCCCGCGTGTCGCGCGCGGCGGCGCCGGAAAACGTCGACAGGCGCACCTGCGGGAACACGCGATCGACCGTGAGCTGATCGGCCTCCGCCAGGGTGTCGTCGAAGATCCGGGTCGTGCCGAACGAGTACCGCGCGCTGCCGCGTATCTTCGGCGACAGCCGGTGCGTGAGCTCGGCGTTGAGCCCCTTGCGGCTGAAATTGAACCCGGTCCGGACGCCCTGCTCCACCGCGGCGGTGCCGATCAGATCCCCGTAGTTCCTGAACGCGAGCGGCTCCCGATAGGTGCCGACGACGCGGTATTCGGAGAAGCCGAATTGGCTCGAATTGATCTCGCCGTTGTTGGGCCGCAAACTCAGTCGCGTATAGAAATTCACCGACCGGTTGTGGCCGCCGATATTGCGCCGGCCAATCTCGAAGAACCCGCGGGGCGCGAACTCATAGCCCTGCTGCGCAAAGCCCTGGGCGTTGGTCCGCGATATCTGGTCGACCTGCAGGCCGCCGCCGTAGCCGATGGTGGTCCGCTGCGCCTCTTCGACCGTGACGATGACGTCACGCGACGACGGGTCGCCGTGTGAGACGGTGGAAATCTGGATGCGGCTGAACAAACCGAGCGCGCTCAACCGCCGCTTGCTCTCGGTGACGTCCTCGAGCCCCAGAGGCTGGCCGGGCTTCAGTCGCAGCTCGCGCTGGATGACGGCGGGATCGGTCTTCAGGTTGCCGGTGATGAAGATGCGCTCGACGATCGTCTGCGGACCTTCGACGACACTGAACACGATGTCGGCTCGCGCGCCCCCCGTCACCGCCACGGACGTGACCGGCGGCACGGTCACGTCGACCGAGGCGTACCCGGCATTGAGGTAGGCCGCCTGGAGCGCGTCGCGATCGTGCACGGCCGTCGGACCATAGTAGGGCTCCCCGGTCTTCAACGTCAGCGTGCGCAACAGGTCGTCGGTCTTCACCGCCTGATTGCCGGCGATCGTGACGCTGCCCACGACCACGCGCGGGCCTTCCTTGATCGTGACAATGGGGTTGACGAGACCGGCGTCGAGCGCGTTCGCCGCCGACGCCACCTCGGCGGAGGCAAAACCTTTGGTCCGATACAACTGCTTGATCGCGCTTTCAGTCGCGCTGAGTCTCGACGACAGGAACGGCTCGCCCGGCGACATCCGGAGCAGCGGACGGATCTCGTCGGCCGAGACGGATTGGTTGCCGGTGACCTCCACGCCGCCGGGCGCCACGCGATACGCGCGGCCACGGTTCACGTGGAACACGACGGTCAGATGCCCGTCCGATTCCTGCCGATCGGGCGGCTTCACGTCGGCCTTCCAATACCCCTGCTGCTGCAGATAGTCCGTGATCCGGCGCGAGGCGTCCTCGAGCAGATCCTGATCGACGGAACCTTCGCGCTCGATGGGCACGAGCTCCGCGATCTTGTCCTTCGGCAACGGATCGCCGGTGAACTGCACGTCGACGAGCGGGCCGGGCTGGATGTCGATCGTGAGATTGATCCGCGCGGGCCCGGCGGGAGCCGTCTGTTCGTGCGCCGCCGCTTCGTAGTAGCGGCGGTGCCGCATCGACGTCACGTACTCGTCGAGGCGGGTGCGCAGCTCCACAGGTTCGTACGCCTGGCCTTGCGCGACCGCGAGACGCGACTCGAGTTGCGCGATCGGCTCCAGCGGATGGCCGGTAATCTCGGTCTGCGCGATCGTCGTGCGGGGCCCGGCGCTGACGTCGAACACGAGCGTCGCGCGCTCGGGCGTGTGTGCGAGGATCGGGGGCGCCGGCTTCACCGAGGCGCTGAGGTACCCGCGCTCCTGATAGAGCTGCACGAGCGCGGCGGCGACGTCAGCCGACCGTCCGACCGGCGGCCTCGCGCCGAACCGCTCCGTCATGCGGCTCCGGAGCGCGCCTTCCGACAACCCAAGCTGCCCGCGAAACTCGACCTTCATCACGATGTGGATCGGCTGCAGCACGTACACCAGCGTCACGTTGCCGTCCGCCGCGCTCTCGGCCTCCACCTGCACATCGTCGAACCGTCCGAGGCTATAGAGGTGGGTGATGCTCTCGCGGATGTCGGCCATCCTGAGGGGTGCGCCGCCGCGCGTCAGGATGGCGTCGAGCAGGGTCGGGTCGGTGGTCGGACGGCCTTCGATCGTGATGGTGACGCCGGCGATCGGATGGTCCACATAGGCCGCCGCGGTCGGCTGCTGGCCCGCCGCCGCAGATGCGGACGCCGCCGACACAAGGACGAGCGCAGTGGAGACGAGGGCGCGGATCACAAACAGAGGCATCAGAACGTGCGGCGCCATCTGAAGTCGATGGCGAAGGTCTGAGAGCCGTTCTGGGTCAGCACCCATCCGAGGCGATCCGAGAGATCGTACTCCAGGACGATGATCTGGTCGCGCGTCGTCGTGCCGAGCGCGCGGGCGAACGTGAGGTACGCGCGGTTCGAGAGGCGCTTGCCGATGATCAGGCGCGCGGTCGGCGTCAGCGGATCCGCCGACGAGGTGCCGAGGCTGGGGGAGATCTGCACGGTGTCGATGCCGAGCGTCTGCTCGACGGCCCGGCCGACCGTGCCGGTGATACTGCCCGCCAGCACGCGCAGCAGGCCCGCCTTGATCAGCTGTTCTTCCGATTGCGTGGCCGCCTGCGGCCGCAGCTGCCGCAGCTCGGGGTTCTCGAGATCGCTCGCGCTCGCCTGGCCGAACACGAGCGAAATGATATCGACCTTTGGCAGCGGCGGGTCGGAGTTCAGGTCGAAATTCATCCGCCCGTTCAGCGTCCCGGAGATGGCGATCGACACGCGGTAGGTCTCGGCCGCGCTGGAAGTGCTGCTGCGCGAATCGGCGAGCGCGCGAATGCGCGTCTCGGCCTCGATGTCGAAGAACGGCTCAATGCGCGAAGGGTTCAGAAAATCAATCGTGCCGCGCGTGATGCGATACCGATTGCCCTCGAACAGGATCTCGCCGCGATCGATTTCGGCGCGGCCGAAGAGGACCGGCTTGTCGTACGTGCCGTTGAGCGTGAAGTCCGCGCGGGACGCGATGCGCGCGAGATTGTTTTCCAGCCGGAGCGTCCCCGGCGCCTGGATCTTGATGTCGAAACGGACCGGCAGGGTCGGCGACTCGGAGGCCGGCGACGGCAAATCGGCGCCGCCCGATGTGAGGTTGAAAATATCGACATTGGGCTCGAAGCGCTTGCTGTAGAGGCCGTCGCGCAGCATGACGTTGCCGCCGAGCACCATCGACGATGGGTCCCCGCGCAGCGTCAGGGTGGCGTCCACCTTGGACTGGAAGCCCTCGGGATACCGCAGCTGCATCTGCTCGCCGGTGGCCGTGAGATCCAGCTCGCCGATCTGATACCCCTTCAACCCGATCCGTCCGCCGAATTTCACCGGACCGCCGCCCAATTGCCCGGTCGCGTCGACGACGCGGATGCCCTGCGCGTCGAACGCCAGACGGGCGTTCAGATCCTGCAGGCTGTGCGGCAGCGGGAAGTAGCGGAAGCGGCCGTTCGAGATCGTCGCGTCGCCGGAGAACACCGGCTTGTCGAGCGGCCCGCGGACCTGCGCGTGGATCGAGGCGTTACCCGAGCTGCGGATCTCGCGGTAGAAGGCCTGCAGGATCCCCAGGTTGGCGTCGCCCGACGCGTCGAGCGCGATGCGACTGTCGCGGAGCCCGACCTGCCCGCCGAGCTCGAGCGCGGTGCCTTCGCCGACGAGACGGAACCGATTGACCTCCACGACGTTCTGGTTCAGGGCGAGCTGAATCGGTCCGTCGTTGGCCGCCGGGTAGTCGAACAGCTTGAGCTGGAGCTTGTCGACGTTTGCTTCCACCAGCAGATGATCGATGTCGGCGAGCTCGCCGACGACGCGGATGGTGCCGTCCGCCACGGCCGTCGTGAACGGCGACATCTGCGGCGCGAAGAAGCGGATATAGGGATCGAGCGACGTGTCGGAGAACCGCAGCGTCATCTCGGCGTCCCGCTCCGGTGTCAGCGCGATCCGCCCCGATCCGGACACGGACAGGCGCTTCGACGAGGCCTCCAGCTGCATCGTCAGCATCTCGCCGCGGAGAGCGAGACGGACCTGGACATGGCCGATGCCTTCGTCGCCTGCGAACAGGTCGGCGATGCCGGCCTGCACGTCGTAGCGGGGGCTGGCGAAGGCGCCGGTGCCGTTCGCGTCGAACTGGAGGACGCCCGAGAGCGGGGCGCGGGGGAACGAGAGCGACGCCAGCGATTCGACGGGGATCTTCGATCCGTTCGCGTCGAACGAGTAGTTGCCGTCCCAGGCGACCCACGCGGCGCCCGTCACCTTGCCGGTGCTCTTCCTGATGTCGATCGCGTCCAGCCGCACGCCGGTGCCTTCGAACCGCAGGTTGGATGTCGCGATCTCGAACGGCTCGCCGTACGACGTGCCGTTCTCGATCTGCAGGCGGCCGACGCCGTTGGGTCCCAGGTAGTGGCCGTAGATGTGGAACTCGCCGGACGTCAGGCCGTCGACGGGATAGTCGTCGAGCTGGAACGCGTGACGGAGATCGGCGAGCGGCCGCTTCGACATGCGGATGTTCGCGTTGATTTCCTCCCCTTCGTCCTTGCGCGGATAGCCGAGCGAGAATTTTCCCTCGGCATCGATCCTCGAGCCGGCGAGGTCGATCGTGCTCTTCTTGATGTTCACGTAGCTGTTCTCGATGACGAGATCGGCGACGCCGTGGCCCCATCCCGTGTCCCAGGCCCGCATGCGATCGCCTGTGAAGTGTCCCTCGATGCGCGGCCTCGAGAACGACTCGAGCATCACGCCGTCGAACTCGCCGCGGCCGCCGATCTCGATCGCGCCGGTCGGCGCGCCGAACGCCGTCATGATCCCGGCGAGCACCCGGTCGCTCTCCTGCCAGTCGAGGCTGGTGACGTGAAACGGGATCTGCGACTTGTGCGCCCAGGCCGTGCGTCCCTTGAAGTCGACGTAAGTCTTGTCCGTCGCGGTCCAGCCGCTCGCGATGGTGATCCAGTCCGGATCCAGCGAGTACGCGATCTGCCCGGCAATCGGCACGTGGCCGATCGGCCGGTGGGCGTTGAACGGCCCCTGCTCGGGCGGCAGCGGATCCACCTTCGCGATGAGCGCCGGCGGCGTCTGCCGCGTCATCGGCGTCACGCCCTGCGGCATCGTCGCGGTGATGTCCCCGGAGCCGTGCTTCTGCGCCCACTTGCCGAGCGGCCACTCGAGGCGATTGTGTCCGGATGCACGGCCGGCGAGGCGGATGCCCTGCAACTCGAGGAAGTCCGTCAGTTGCGTGAGATCGACGTCGGCATACGTCGCATCCCACACGACCTGCGCCGGATGCCCCGGCTGCCCGAGCGGCTCCATCGTGTAGTCGAACTTCGTGCGCCCGCCGTGGAGATCGGTCGTCACGTCGGTGACGCGGAACGCGCTCGGGATCCAGAGGAGGGACCCCTTCACGTTGGGGAAGTGCCAGGCGTTCACGCCCGCCTCAGGGCTGGTGAACGTCCCCTTCAACTCGCGCCCACCCTTGAAGAAATGGAACGTGCCGTTGAAGTCGCCGTGGCCCGCGACGGTGAAGTTCATGTCCTTGAAGAAAATGCCCTTCTGGATCGGGAAGTCGATGCGCGACTTTACGTTGTAGAGCATCTCGGGCCAGTGCGCGACGTCGACGTAGCCGGTGACGGCGGTCGATGCGCCGGCGCTCTGGAGGTTCATCGCTTCGACCAGGATTTTGCCGCCGTCGATCTTGAACCGCGCCTGCATGTCCGCGCGGAAGGCGTCGTAGGCCTGGATTTTCACCGAGCCGTTCGAGAACTGCGCGGTGCCGCGGTAAGCATCGAAGCCCTTGAAGACGCTGACGTTGAGATTGCGGCAGACAACGCCCCACGGCACGGTGTGGTCGTCGTACGTGAACGTCCCGTTGCGCGCGATGACAGACCTGACGGTGGTCGTGAACGTGAAGAGCGGCTCCCCCTTCTTGTCCTTCTTCGGGCCGCCGAGCCTCGGGAAGCTGTGCCGGCCGGGAAACTGCTCGACGAGCATCTCCCAGTCCGACATGTCCACGTTCTCGACGATGAGCTGGTGCGTGAAGAAGGTCCACCACGGCAGGTTCATGAAGACGCGCTTCGCCTTCAGGAACGGGCGGTCCGTGGGGGACAGCCCCTCGATGACGAGATCGTCCATTTGAAACGCGCCGGTCCGCAGCACGACGCTCAGTTTCCCGATGTGCATCGGCCGGTCGAAGAACTTGGAGCCTTGTTGTTCCGCGATTCTCTTCAATCTCGGCCCGACGTCGATCGTGACGAACGTGATGATGCCCGCGGCGACGAGGGCGACGAGCATGGCGAGCGCGCGCAGAATGGGATGCTTCCGCTTCCGGTTCGACTTCGGAACTGACGCAGATACGCTCACCGCAGGCGGCTGGATCGGACCTGACGCAGGTACGCTCACCGCAGGCGGCTGGATCGGACCTGACGCAGGTACGCTCACCGCCGGCGGCGCGGCAGCTGGCTGCGGCGGTGGATCGAGGGACTCGTCAGTCAATGATCACAAGCACGCGGCCGGCCTCGACCGGGGTGCCGGCCGTCACCGCCACGTCCTTCACGCGCCCGGCCTTGGGCGAGCGCAGCTCGTTCTCCATCTTCATCGCCTCGACGACGACGACCGGCTGGCGCGCCTCCACCCGGTCGCCGACAGCGACCAGCACGCGGACGACGCGCCCGGGCATCGGCGCGAGGACTCTCTGTTCACCGTGCGCGGCGCCGCCGCTGTCCGCCGCGACCCGTCCCGTGCGCCGGCCGTTGACGGAGACCGCGACGCTGCGCCCGGAGAGATACGCGCGCGTCTCTCCCTGCGCCGGGCCGGGTGCGAGTTGGACGGAGACCCCTGCGTGCGAGGCGTCGGGAAACAGCAGCGAAACGCCAAAGTCTCCGCTGCGCTGCGCGTCCACGAGGGACGCGACGCCGTCGACGGTGACGCGATAGCGGGCGTGCCCGGCGCGCTCGATCGACACGGTGCGGCTCCGGCCGTTCAGCTCGATCTCGAAGGTCACCTGAGGGCGTCCTGTCGCGCGGCGAGCTTCCAGGCGCTGCCGCCGGTCCGCGACGCGCTCCCGACGAGCGCCGTGCTCGAGCGGAACCACGCATCCAGCGCGGCGGCAATCGCGATGTGCTGCTCCTCCTCGTCCGAGAAGCGGCTGAACGACTCGCCGCGGCGCGACATCAGCAGGTCGTCGAGGTACGTCGTGTCGAAGCGGCCCGCGATGTAGTCCGGCTGGCGCATCAACCAGAGGAAGAACGGGATCGTCGTCCTGATGCCGAGGACCTCGTATTCTGCGAGCGCGCGCGACATCCGCGCGACCGCATCAGTGCGCGTGCCGGCCCACGCCACCAGCTTCGCGATCATCGAGTCGTAGAAGACGGGCACGGTGTAGCCGGCGAGGACGCCGCCGTCGTTGCGGATTCCGGGCCCGCTGGCGGGGCGAATGCCGCGCACCAGCCCGGGCGACGGCATGAAGCCTTCGTCGGGGTCCTCCGCGTAGATGCGGCACTCGATGGCGTGGCCCTGCGGCGTCAGCGCGCGATCCGGATCGATCGTCAGCCGCTCGCCGCGCGCGATGCGGATCTGCCAGTGGACCAGGTCCAGGCTGGTGACCATCTCTGTCACCGGATGCTCGACCTGCAGCCGCGTGTTCATCTCGAGAAAATAGAACGCGCCGTCCTCGTCGAGCAGGAACTCGATCGTGCCGGCGTTGCTGTAGCCGGCGCTCAGGGCGACCGCCGTCGCCGCGTCGGCCATCCGCCGGCGCAGGTGCGGATCGACGGCCATCGACGGCGACTCCTCGACCACCTTCTGATGACGGCGCTGGATCGAGCACTCGCGCTCGACGAAGGGGATCACGGTGCCGTACTGATCGCCGAGCAGCTGGATCTCGATGTGCCGCGGCCGCGCGATGCGGCGCTCGAAGTAGACGGCCGTGTCGCCGAAGGCGGAGCCCGCCTCTGACCGCGCGGTCCTGACGGCGTTCAGGAGCGCGCCGGCGGATTCGACCACGCGCATCCCCTTGCCGCCGCCTCCCGCCACCGCCTTGACCATCAGCGGGTAGCCGACGCGCGCGCCTTCGCGCGCGATCGCCTCGTCGCTCGCGTCGCTCGCAAGCGGCGCCTCGGTGCCGGGCACGACCGGCACGCCCGCGCGGATCGCGACCTCGCGCGCGCCGGTCTTGCTGCCCATCACCGTGATCGCCTCGGGCGACGGCCCGATGAAGGTCAGGCCGGCGTCGCGGCACGCGCGCGCGAACGCCGCGTTCTCCGCGAGGAAGCCGTAGCCGGGATGCACGGCGTCCGCGCCCGTCGCCTTCGCGGCGTCGAGCAGCGTGTCGATCCGCAGGTAGCTCTCGGACGCGGGGCTCGGCCCGATAGGGACGGCGTGATCGGCATCGCGCACGTGCCGCGCGCCGCGGTCGCAGTCCGAATAGACGGCGACCGTCGGGAGCCCGAGCTCACGGCAGGCGCGGATGATGCGAACGGCGATCTCGCCGCGGTTCGCTATCAGCACTTTCACGAGGTTAATTGTATTCGGTTCAACGGGTTCAAGGGGTTCAACGGGTTCAAGGGGAACGGGTTCAAGGGGTTCAACGGGTTCAAGGTTCAAGAGGTTCTGGTTCCGTTCGAACCTACGAACCGTTGAACCGTGAACCCTGCGAACCCGAACTCCTTGAACGGTGAACCCCTTGAACCTTGAACCAGGTGTTAGAGCGGAATATTCCCGTGCTTCTTGGGCGGGTTCCTGTCGCGCTTGGTCTCGAGGCCTGCGAGCGCCGCGATGAGCTTGGCGCGCGTCTGGCGGGGGTGGATGACCTCGTCCACGAAGCCGCGCG
>DAIUEK010000038.1:0-9758 GCA_036845165.1 Vicinamibacterales bacterium
CGCTGCGCGCTCGGGCCGCCGCTGCGCGGCGGTTCCCTCCGGCCCTCGCTTGCGGCCGCGGGCGCTGATCTGTTATGAGCGAAACCCGCATCGGCCGCGTCCTCGTCGCCAGCCTGCACCAGGCCATCGCGGATCTGCTGCCGACGCGTCTCGAGTTCTACGAGAACTGGCTGAGCGTGGCGGGGCTGCGCGAAGGCACGATCGGCCTGGCGCCGCTGACCGCGGTCCTGAGTTTCCTGCGCACGGAAGGGCACGCCTACCACCTGATCACCGCGCGCGCGGGTGAGTACGCCGCGACCTGGACGTTCGAAACCGTGCCCTCCTTCCAGGTCCGGTTCATCCGGGCGTTGCCCGCGGGCCTCAGGGCCCGTGCCGCGCTGCGCACCGCGCGCGCCATCGTCAAGGCGACGTACCCGAGCTCGCGCGCGATCACGAAAATCAAGCGCGGTGTCGTCACCGTGGATCTCCGCGGGTCGCTCTTCTGCGAGGTCCGCGAGACCTCGGTCGAGCCGCTGTGCGGCTTCTACGCGTCCGCCATCGCCGGCGTGCTGCGGCTGTTCGACGTGTCGGCGGACGCGCGCGTGGATGAGTGCCGCGCCGTGGGCCCGCGCCGGGGCTGCGTGGTTATGGTCACACTCGCGGGGCGCGCGACCGATGACGCGGTAGCCGCATGATCGCGGCGCTTCTGTGCGCGATGCTCGCGACCCAGGGGCCCGTCGCGTCGCTTCCTGCGCCGCGGATCCTCGTGGTCCCCTTCGAGACGCCGCCGCGGGATGGCCGCACCTATTGGCTTGGCGAAGCCGTCGCCGTGCTGATCGCGGACGACGTGAACGCGCGGGGGCTTGGAGCGATCACGCGGCCGTCCCGTGAACGCGCCTACGACCAGCTCCACCTCCCCCCGAACGCGCTCCTGAGCCGCGCGACCGTGATTAAGGTCGGCGAGCTCGTCGGAGCGGCGCAGGTCGTCGTCGGCGACGTCCAGGTCGAGGGGGATGAGCTGACCGTCCGCGTCCGCCCGATCCGGATCGACGTCGGACGCGCGGACGCCGAGATCGTCGAGCGCGGCAACCTGGGCGATCTGTTCAGCGTGGTCCAGAAGGCGGCGCGGCGGGCCGTGCCCGGCGGGGGGCCGCCGCCGGCCGTGCCCACGCCGTCGCTCCACGTGTTCGAGCAGTACGTCAAGGGCCTGCTCGCCGAGCAGCCGGCCAGCCAGGCGTCGTTTCTCGAAGCCGCGCTGACGCTCGATCCGGGCTACGATCGCGCGCGGCTGGCGCTCTGGGAGGTCCGCACGTCCCAGGGGGATCACGCGGCGGCGCTCGCGGCCGCCCGCGGAGTCGGGGCCGCATCCCCGGATGTCCGGCGCGCCCGGTTCCTTTCGGGCGTCTCGCTGACGGCGCTGAAGCAGTACGACGAGGCCTTTGCCGTGTTCACAGCCCTGCAGAACGCGACGTCCGATCCCGCGATCCTGAACAACCTCGGCATCCTTCAGCTGCGCCGCGGCGCCGCGGTGGACGCCGGCAAGCCGGTGTATTTCCTGACGAAGGCGGCGGAGGCGGACTCCGACGATCCGGACGTCCTGTTCAACCTCGGATACGCCTACGCGCTCGATCGCGATCCGCAGGGGGCGATCTACTGGCTGCGCGAGGCGCTCCGCCGAAACCCCGCGGACGCGGACGCGCACATCGTGCTCGCATCCGCGCTCGAGACGGAGGGGAGCACGGTCGAGGCCGGGCGCGAGCGCGAGCTCGCGATGCAGTTGTCCGCCCGCTACGCGGACGCCGCATCCAGGAAGGAATCGCTGCCGCGCGGACTCGAACGGGTGCGCCAGGATCTCGACGCCTCGCGGGGCAGCGGGATCGATCCGGCGATCACGAACACCGCCCAGCGCGATCAGCGCGATCTCGCGCAGTTTCACCTCGAGCGCGGGCGCCGGCTCTTCGAGGCGGAACAGGATCGCGAGGCGATGACGGAGCTTCGCCGCGCCGTCTTCCTGTCGCCGTACGAGGCGGAGGCGCACCTCCTGATCGGCCGCATCCACCTGCGCGCGGGGCGTCCCCGCGAGGCGGCCGCCGCGCTGAAGATTTCCATCTGGAGCACGGACACGCCGGCGGCTCAGGTCGCCCTCGCGGACGCGTACCTCCGGCTCAAGGACCTGCCGAGCGCGCGCAGCCACGTGCAGCGCGCCCTGGCGCTCGATCCGGCGTCCGTCGAGGCAAAGGCGCTGTTGAACCGGATCGATGGTGGAGGGAGCGAACCCGTAGGCCCGACCTTCAGGTCGGGCGTGCGGCAAGCCGGCAACTGGGTCGTCCGATCACGCCCGACCTGAAGGTCGGGCCTACGGGGGTGGTTATGACACGCAAATGGCTGCTCACAGCGTTCGGGCTGATCGCGGCGGTGGTGTCGGTGTTCGCCGCCGCGGATCGCGCCCCGATCATCGAAACCGCGACCGTCGACGGGATCATCCATCCCGTCAGCTCGGAGTTCATGCGATCCGCCATCGCGCGCGCCGACGCGGAAGGCGCCGCGCTGATCATCTTCACGCTGCATACCCCCGGCGGCCTCCTCGACGCCACCCGGGACATCAACAACGCCATCATTAATGCGAAGACCCCGGTCGCCGTCTTCGTCGGCCCCGCCGGCTACCGCGCGGCGTCGGCCGGGTTTCTCATCACCATCGCCGCGGATATCGCCGCCATGGCGCCGGGAACCCATATCGGCGCGGCGCACCCCGTCGCCGGCAACGGCGAAAAAGTCGACGAGGCGATGGCGAAGAAGATGGCCTCGGACACGGCGGCCTACGCGCGCACGCTGGCGGCGCAGCGCGGCCGCAACGTCCCGCTCGTGGAGCAGGCGGTCGTCGAGAGCCGCTCCTTCACGGAGCAGGAAGCCTTCACGGCCGCGCCGCCGCTGATCGACGTCATCGCGACGGACGTCCCGGACTTGATCAGGAAGCTGGATGGCCGAACCGTGAAGCGCTTCAACGGCACGACCGTGACGCTGAAGCTCGGGAACGCCGACGTGCGGAACGTGGAGATGACCCTCGCCCAGCAGATCCTCAGCGCGATCGCGCATCCGCAGATTGCCTACCTGCTGCTGACGCTTGGCACGCTGGGCCTGACGATCGAGCTCTGGAGCCCCGGGGCGGTCGTGCCGGGCGTCGCGGGAGGCATCTGCCTGCTCCTGGCGTTCTTCGCGCTCCAGGTGCTCCCCGTCAACTACGCCGGCCTGCTGCTGATCCTGCTGGGTTTCGTGCTCCTGGTCCTGGAGGTGAAGGTCACGACCCACGGCGCGCTCGCCGTCGGCGGCATCGCGAGCCTGCTGTTCGGCTCCATGATGCTGATCGATTCACCCCTCCCGGAGCTGCAGATCGGGCTGCGCCTCATCCTGCCCCTCACGCTCACCCTGGCGGGGATTCTCCTCGTCCTGGTCCGGCTCGGGCTCCAGGCCCAGCGGCAGCCCTCCGTAACCGGGGAAAGCGGTATGCTGCTCGCATCCGCGCAGGCGCTCACGTCGATCGAACCCGGGGGGGTGGGACGCGTGGCCACCCACGGCGAGATCTGGAGCGCGACCGCGTCGGAACCCGTCCAGGCGGGGGATCGCGTCGTCGTCACCGAGGTCAAGGGCCTGTTGTTAACGGTACGCCGCGCATGATGGAGGATTTGTGCTGATTCCGCCTTTTTTGATTGTCATCGTCGTCCTCGCGTTCTACCTGCTCGGCTCGATCAAGATCCTGAACGAGTACGAGCGCGCCGTGATCTTCCGGCTCGGGAAGCTCCTGCCGGCGCCGAAGGGGCCGGGCGTGGTCCTCGTGTTCGCGCCGATCGATCGCATGCAGCGCGTCAGCCTGCGCACGATCGTCATGGACGTGCCGCCGCAGGACATCATCACCCGCGACAACGTGTCGGTGAAGGTGAACGCCGTCGTCTACTTCCGCGTCATCGACCCGCGCCGCGCGATCGTGGAAGTCGAGAGCTATCACTATGCGACCTCGCAGCTCGCGCAGACGACGCTGCGCAGCGTGCTCGGACAGGTGGAGCTCGACGACCTGCTCTCCGCGCGGGAGCGCCTCAACGCGCAGCTCCAGCAGATCCTCGACCAGCACACCGAGCCGTGGGGCGTGAAGGTCGCGTCGGTGGAAGTGAAGCAGGTCGATCTGCCGCCCGACATGCAGCGCGCGATGGCGAAGCAGGCGGAGGCCGAGCGCGAGAAGCGTGCTAAAATCGTCCACGCGGCCGGCGAACTGGAAGCGTCGGTGAAGCTCGCGCAGGCGGCCACCGCCATGGCGGTCGAGCCCATGACGATCACGCTGCGGTACCTCCAGACGCTCACGGAAATCGCGTCGGAAAAGAACTCGACGATCATCTTTCCGCTGCCGATCGAGCTATTGAACCTGCTCAAGACTGGCAGCAAGACATAAGCGTGTCCGAGATGAATGATCTGGCTGACGACGGCTTCCACGAGATCCAGCTCAGTGGGAAGCAGCTCGTCTTCCTGTTCATGGCGACAACAATCGTGGCCGTGGCGATCTTCCTGTGCGGGGTGCAGGTCGGGCGCGGCGTGCGCGGCGACCGCGCCGTCGACACGGGAGACACGACGGCGTCCGCGGTGCCCCCGCCGGCGGCCTCCACGCTGTCGCAGCCCGCGGCCGCCGGTGGGCCGCCCGCCGCCGAGCCCCCCGCTCCGGCGTCCGAGCCGGACGACGAGCTGAGTTACGCCAAGCGGCTGCAGGGGGACTCGGCGTCGTCGCCGTCCGACACGCTGAAGCCGAAGGCCAAACCGGCGCCAGCGCTGCAGGCCACGACGCCGCCGGTCGCGGGCGCGACGCCACCCGCGTCCGTGGCCGCGCAGTCGCCTTCGCCTGCTGCGCAGGCTTCGGCGGCCAAGGCCGCGGCCAAGCCGGCGCCGAAAGTCGACACACCGGCGCCGGCGAACGCCGCGCCGCGTCCAGGCGCCTGGGTGGTCCAGGTGACCGCGCTGAAGGATCGGGCCGCCGCGGCCGCGATTGCGCAGCGGCTCTCCGCGAAGGGCTATCCCGCGTTCGTGCTCGATCCCGCGGCGGGATCGCCCGTCATCTTCCGCGTCCAGGTCGGGCGATTCGCCGACCGTCCCGAGGCTGAGCAGGTCAAGCGGCGGCTCGAGAAAGACGATCAGTACAAGCCGTACGTCGTCGCGGCCCGGTAGCGTCCGTCCCTTGGCTTTTGCGCTCGCGCTCCTCTCCGGCGCCCTGCTCGCGCTGAGCTTTCCGAAGTTCGGTCATCCCGCCTTCGGCTGGATCGCCCTCGCGCCGCTGCTGGTCGCACTGGGCCATCGGCCCCAGACATCCCGTCGCGCCTTCTCGCTCGGACTCCTGACGGGCGCCGTCTATTTCGCCGGCACGCTGTACTGGTTTGTCGAGACGATGACGACGTTCGGCGGGTTGAGCATGCCGCTCGCGATCTTCGCCGCGGCGATGGGGATCGCCTACCTGGCGCTGTATCCCGCGGCCTTTGCGGTGATCCAGGCGCGTCTCGTCCGCTCGATGGGAAAGCCGGCCGTGCTGCTGGCGCCCTCCGTCTGGGTCGCGACCGAGATGGCGCGCACCTACGCGCCCCTCGATTTTCCCTGGGAGCTGCTTGGCTACAGCCAGGCGACGGTTCTCCCCGTCGCGCAGATCGCCAGCGTGGTCGGCGTGTACGGGCTGTCCGCGCTCGTCGCGTCGGTGAGCGCGGCGGCGGCGTACGCCACGCTGGTGCAGTCCCCGCGCCGGTGGCGTGTGGCTGCCGTCGTGGCGCTGCTCGTGCTCGGTACGGCCGTCTGGGGCACCCTGCGGATTCGCGCGCACGCGCTCACGACGTCGGGGTCCAGCGTGCGGGTGGCCGTGCTGCAGGGGAACATCCTGCAGGACCAGAAGTGGGATCCGGCCATGCGTGACGCGATCATGCAGCGCTACATCGAGATGACGCGCGAAGCGATCGGCCGGAACGCGCAGTTCATTCTCTGGCCGGAGTCCGCCACACCGCTGCCGTACGAGGAAGACGTGGCGCGCGGCGACATGATCCGCCGCCTCGCGCGCCAGGCCAGGGTGACGCTGCTCATCGGCAGCGACCAGGTCGAAGCCGCGAGGCCGCTCGCGCCAGGAAAGCCGCCGACATCGCGCCTGTATAACTCGGCGTACCTGATCCAGCCCGACGGGTCCACGGCGGCGATCTATCGCAAGATTCACCTGGTGCCGTTCGGGGAGTACGTCCCGTTCAGCCGGCTGCTGTATTTCGTCGGGCCGCTGGTCGAGGCGGTCTCGGATTTTACGCCGGGCACCGAGGCGGTGATCCTGCCGGTGGCCGGGCACGCGGTCAGCACGGCGATCTGCTACGAGGTGATCTACGCCGGGCTGATGCGGTCGTCCGTCACGCACGGCAGCGAGCTGCTGACGACGATCACGAACGATGCGTGGTACGGCCGCTCGTCGGCCGCCTACCAGCACTGGGAGCAGGCCTCGCTGCGGGCGATCGAGGACGGACGCTACCTGGCCCGCGCCGCCAACACGGGGATCAGCGGCTTCGTCGATCCGTACGGGCGGGTGCTGCAGCAGTCGAACATGTTCCAGAGCGCGGTGATGGCCGAGGACCTGCGCTTCATCACCGAGCGCACGATCTACAGCCGGATCGGCGACGTCGTCGGATGGGCCTCGGTCGCGCTCACGCTCGTCGCATTGCTTGCCGGCCGCCGCAAGGTAAACTAGATCCGATCCTCGGTCCTCGACCCTCGATCCTCGAAAGATTATGGCCACCCTTCAACACGATGAGCAGCTCCGCCGGTATCAGGACCTCGCCAGGCGCGCGTCCGATCTGCGGAGCTATCTTTGACGCCGCGCGTCCCTCGGAGCAACTCGCCAAGATAGAGGCGCGGGTGTCGGAACCCGACTTCTGGAAGGACCAGGCCGCGGCCCAGAAGCTGCTGCAGCGCCGCCGCAGGCTCGAAGACGACCGCAACCTGGGCGAGTCGCTGAAGCGGCGCGTCGACGATCTGTCCGTCCTGGTGGAGTGGGCCCAGGCAGGGGAGGCGGTCGCCGAGGATCTCGGGCGCGGCCTCGATGAACTGGGAGCCGAGGTCGAGGCGGGCGAGACCAAGAAGATGCTCGGCGGGGAGCACGATCGCAGCAACGCGATCATCACCATCCATCCCGGCGCCGGGGGCACCGAGTCGCAGGACTGGGCGGAGATGCTCCTGCGCATGTACGTGCGCTGGACGGAGCGCCGAGGCTTCAAGCGGGAGGTCATGGACATGCAGCCCGGCGACGAGGCCGGGATCAAGAGCGCCACGCTCACGGTGTACGGCGAGTTCGCGTACGGGATGCTCCTGGCGGAAGCGGGCGTGCACCGGCTCGTGCGGATTTCTCCGTTCGACCAGGCCGCGCGGCGCCACACGTCCTTCGCGTCGCTGTACGTCTGGCCGGAGCTGCCGGAAGACGCGGACGTCGAGATCAACGACGAGGACCTCCGCATCGACACCTTCCGTTCGAGCGGCGCCGGCGGACAGCACGTCAACGTCACGGACTCCGCGATCCGCATCACGCACATCCCGACCAACATCGTCGTGTCCTGCCAGAACGAGCGGTCGCAGCACAAGAACCGTGCGCAGGCGATGAAGGTCCTGAAGTCGCGGCTGTTCGACCTGAGGTTGAAGGAGCAGGAGGCCAGGCTCGCGCAGCTCGGCGGCGAAAAGCGCGACATCGCCTTCGGCAGCCAGATCCGCAGCTACGTGCTGCACCCCTACCAGATGGTCAAGGACCACCGCACGAAGGAACAGGTCGGCGACGTCAACCGCGTCCTCGACGGCGACATCGACGTGTTCATCAAGAGCTACCTGATGAAGAAAGCCGCGGGCGCTCTGTCGGCCACCGCGGACGACGACCTCGAATAATCGGCGATTGGCGATTGGCGATTGCCGATTAAACGGGAGTGCCGATTGTCGACTGCCGATTGGGTCGGCACGTTCGCGGCATGAGCACGCCAATCACCAATCGACAATGATTACTGCCGAATCGACCCTGGCTGCGTCCCGGCGATGAAGGCTTCGTTGATCGATCCCGGAGCGCCGAGCTCGGTGGCGTTGCCGGTGGTCTTGTCGACGGCGATGAAGACGATGTTGCCTGGGGCTTCGAACTTCGGCGCGTCCTTGCGGTCGCCGATGTAGGCCTTCATGATCGAGATCCAGATGGGCAGCGCGGCTGCGGCGCCGGACATGCCGGAGCCGAGCGTCTTCTTCTGGTCGTAGCCGACCCACACGCCGAGCGTGATGTCCGGATCAAAACCGATGAACCACGCGTCGGTGAAGTCGTCGGTCGTGCCGGTCTTGCCCGCGACGGGCCAGTCGAGCGCCATCGCCTTCACGGCGGTGCCGTGCTCGACGACGCCGCGGAGCAGGGTGGTCATCACGTACGCCGTGTCCGCGCGGATGGCGTCCTGCGGCTCGGGCCGGTTTTCTTCGAGGAGATTCCCCTCGCGGTCGGTCACCTTCAGCACCGAGTACGGCGCCATCCGCACCCCCTGGTTCGGGAAGACGGAGTAGGCGCTCGTCATTTCGATGAGCGTCTCGTCGCCGGCGCCAATCGCGATCGGCAGGTACGGCGGCAGCGGCGCGGTGAGGCCGAACCGGCGCGCGTAGGCGATCACCTGCTTCGGTCCGAGCGCGTCCATCAGCTTGATGGCGGGCACGTTCCGCGAGTGCTCGAGCGCGCGACGGACGGTGATCGGACCCCAGAAATCCTTTTCGTAATTCTGCGGCGAGTACGGCGGCTGGCCGGCCCCCCCGGGATACGTCACCGGCGAATCCTGCAGCAGCGTCGTCGGCGTGTAGCCCCGATCGATCGCGGCGGTGTACACGAAGGGCTTGAACGCGGAGCCGACCTGCCGGAAAGCCTGCGTCGCGCGATTGAACTTGCTGCGCTCGAAGCTGAACCCGCCGACCATCAACCGGATCTGGCCCGTGCGGTTGTCGATCGCCAGGGCGGCGCCTTCGACGAGCGGCGTCTGATCAATCGCGGCGGTCGCGGTGCGGGTCCCCTGGTCCACGGTCAGCAGCTTCGCCTCGACGAGATCCCCTCGCCGCACCAGTTGCGAGGCGACCGTCTTCCGCGTCCAGGCAAAGCCCTTCCTGTCGATCGTGAGGTGGTAGTTGCCGGCGCGGAGGCGGATCGACGAGGCGTCCACGTCGGTGACGACGGCCGGAACGACGTCGTCGACGCCGAACGGGCGATCCCAGCGGGCGTGCTTGAAGGCGTCCACCGTGTGCCGCTCGTCGAGCACGTTGCGCTTCGGTTTGCGGAAGCCGTGGAGGTGGTCGATCCGGCGGACGCCTTCGTCGATCGCGCGATTCGCGGCCTCCTGCAGCTTGAGATCGAGCGCGGTCTGGACGGTCAGCCCGTTTTCATACAGCGCCTTTGCGCCGTAGCGGCTTTCGAGTTCCTTCCGCACTTCCTCGAGGAAGTAGGGGGCGGGCGAATTGGATTGGGCCGTCTGCGCGGCCAGGACGATCGGCCTCGCCTTCGCGTCATCGGCGTCCTTCTGCGTGATGAACCCCTTGTCGGCCATCTGCTGGAGGACGTAGGTCTGGCGGCGCTTCGCGCGCTCCATGTTGACGGTGGGCGCGTTGCGCCACGTCTGGAAGATGCCGGCGAGCGTGGCCGCCTCGTCGAGCGTCACGTCCTTGGCGGACTTGCCGAAGTAGGTGCGGGCGGCCGTTTCCACGCCGTACGCCCCCTCGCCCAGGTACATCTGGTT
>DAIUEK010000039.1:0-3550 GCA_036845165.1 Vicinamibacterales bacterium
GATCCCGCCCCAGGTGTGGCCGGCGCTGGAAGCTGGCCTGATGCGCGTGCTGGGACTTGACTGATCGCGCCCAGGTTCAGCAAGGCGGGGCCCACTAGCGCCTCTTATCAGGAAGCCGGCGCTGGGCGGCGCCGTCGTAGATGTGATCCTTGGGATCGATCTGGCGCATGGGGTGCTCGCGCTGGCGCTCTTCCTGGGCCTGCGCGGCGATGCCCGGGACGCGCGAGATGATGAATAACGCGTTCGCGATCTCCGCCGGGATGCCGATGTCGCCGCAGACGGCGGCGATGGCGCCGTCGATGTTCACCGGCAGCGCCTGCCCCTCAGGCAGCGCGGCGGCGACGAGCTCCACGGCCCGGATCATCTGGACGTGCCCCCCTTCGACTTCCAGCTCCAGCGCCATCTGGAAGAGCCGCGCCGCGCGCGGATCGCGTGTGTGGAACCGGTGACCGAAACCGGGAATCGGCTCGCCGAGATCGTGGCACCGCAGGACGATCACCTCGGCGGCGTCGCGGTACGACGCGCCCTTGCGCACGAGCTCCAGGCCCGTGTCGAGGAACTGCGCGCAGCTCTCGATGTCCCCGCCGTGGTAGCGTCCGAAGCCGAGGACGCCCGCCGCGACGCACGCGCGGAGCGGCGCGCCTGTGGTCGCGGTGTTCCGCGCGGCGAGCGTGGAGGGAGGCGTGGCCCCGTGGTCGATGCACGACACCAGGATGGCCTCCATGAGGCTGCCGATCCCGGGTGAGGGGACCTCACCCATCAACAGCAGGTAGATGGACTCGCCGAACGTGAGCCGCCCCATGATCTCGTCGAGCGGGTAGCCCCGCATGAGGATCTTGTTGGGCTCGATGCACGTCAGCGCCGTCTTCCACCGAGCGGGGCTGACGTCTTTCAACGGGTTCACCGGCTTCAACCGGCTGCGGCGATCGGCGGTGCGGGGCTTGTTCATAACGTCCCGTAAAGCCGGTCGCCGAAATCGCCGAGACCGGGCACGATGTATTTGTGTTCGTTGAGGTGGCGATCGATCGCGGGGACGTAGATCCGCACCCCCGGATGGTGCTTCTGCACGAGCTCCACCCCTTCGGGAGCGGCGACGATGCAGATCATGCGGATGTCGCGGGCGCCGGCCTGTACCAGGAGGTCGAGCGCCGCCACGGCGCTGCCTCCCGTCGCCAGCATCGGATCGATCATCAGCACCACGCTGTCATTCAGGCCCTTCGGGAGCTTGGAGTAGTACTGCGACGCGATGGCGGTGCTCTCGTCGCGCTGGAGGCCGATGTGGCCGACGCGAGCGCCGGGAATCAGCTCCAGGACCGCGTCGAGCATGCCGAGCCCCGCGCGGAGCACCGGCACGACGACGACGTCCGCCGACACGCGACGCCCCTGGGCGGCGCCGAGCGGCGTCTGGACGGTCACCGGCGACGTCGGCAGGTCCCGCGTGGCTTCCGCGGCGAGCAGCAGGCTGATGCGGACCGCCATCCGGCGGAAGAGCTCCGGCGGCGTCTGCGCGTTGCGCAGGTTCACGAGCGCGTCGTGTACAAGCGGATGCTCAACGACGTGGACTGACACGAATCGAACTATACATTGGCGATTGGCGATTGGCGAATGCCGATTGGGGGCTTCGATGAAGGCCGGTATAGAATTCAAGTTCCCATGTTGCGCAAGGTGCTGTTGCTGGCGGTTCTGGCGGCGTCGTTCGCGGGTAGCCAGGTCCCGCCGCGTCGCACCGTGTCGCTCGTGGTCGCCAACGGAATCGTGATCACCGTCGACGGCGACCGGCGGGTCATCCCGCACGGGTCCGTGGCCATCGACGGCCGCGACATCGTGGCGGTCGACACCGCCGAGGCGATTGGCGCCAGATACCGCGGGCGGGACACGATCGACGCCGGCGGGGCGGTGGTGATGCCGGGACTGATCAATACCCACACCCATGCGCCGATGGTGCTCTTCCGCGGCCTCGCGGACGACCTGGCGCTGATGGACTGGCTGCAGAAGTACATCTTCCCGGCCGAGGCGAAGACCGTCTCGCCGGAGTTTGTCCGCGCCGGCACGCGGCTTGCCGCGCTCGAGATGATCGAGTCCGGCACCACGACCTACGCCGACATGTACTACTTCGAGGAAGAAATCGCCCGCGTCACGAAAGCGGCGGGGCTCCGCGGCGTCCTCGGCGAGACGATCATCCAGTTTCCCGTCCCGGACGCGAAGACTCCGGCCGACAGCCTGGCGCGCACCGAGGCGTTCGCGAAGGAGTTCGCCGGCGACGAGCTGATCACGCCCGCCGTCGCCCCGCACTCGATGTATACGAACGACGCCGACACGCTCAAGGCATGTCGCGCGCTCGCGGATCGCCTGCACATCCCGGTCATCATCCATCTTGCCGAGACGAAAGACGAGATGAAGACGTCGGACGAGAAGTACCACGCCACGCCCACGGCGTTCCTGGACTCGCTGGGGTTCTGGGGACCGCGGACGCTCGCCGCGCACGCCGTTTGGGTGACGCCGGCCGACATCCAGATTCTCGCCAGCCGCCACGTCGGCGTGGCGCACAACCCCGAGAGCAACATGAAGCTCGCGAGCGGCATCGCGCCGGTCGAGGCGATGCGGAAGGCGGGCATCCACGTCGGTCTCGGTACGGACGGCGCCGCGAGCAACAACGATCTCGACATGTTCGAGGCGATGCGCCAGGCGGCGTTCCTCCACAAGCTCGTCGCGAGCGATCCGCGGGCGATCCCTGCGCCCGTGGCGCTCGAGATGGCCACCATCGAGGGGGCCCGCGCGATGGGCATGGAGAAGGACATCGGGTCGCTCGAAGCCGGCAAGCGCGCCGACCTCCTCATCGTCTCGATGTCGTCGGCGCGGCAGACGCCGATGTACGATCCCGTGTCCCACATCGTCTACGTCACTCACGGAGACGACGTTCGGACGACGATCGTCAACGGGAAGGTGCTGATGCGGGATCGCAAGGTGCTGACCCTCGATCGGCGGCAGGTGATCGCCGACGCCAACATGTTCGCGGAGAAGGTCCGCGCCGCCGTCAAGTAACTTACATGGCCACAACGACCGTACTGATTTCCGAAACCGACATTCATCAGCGGATCCGCACGCTGGCCGCCGAGATCGAACGTGATTATCCCGGGGGCGAAGGGATTCATCTCGTCGCGATCCTCAAGGGCGGCTTCATGTTCATGGCGGATCTCGTGCGCGCGATGAGCGACCGCGTCACGATGGACTTCATGGCGGTCTCCAGCTACGGGAAGGGGACCACCTCGTCCGGGCAGGTGCGGGTGTTGAAGGACCTCGACAACAACGTCGAGGCCCGCCACATCATCCTCGTCGAGGACATCGTCGACACCGGCCTGACGCTGCATTACCTGCAGGATCTGCTGAAGGCGCGGGCCCCGAAGTCGCTGAAGACCGCGTGCCTGCTGAGCAAGCCGTCGCGCCGCAAGGTCACCGTGCAGGTCGACTACATCGGTTTCACGATCGATGATCACTTCGTCGTGGGTTACGGCCTCGACTACGCGGAAAAATACCGGAACCTTCCGCACAT
>DAIUEK010000039.1:3650-5248 GCA_036845165.1 Vicinamibacterales bacterium
GAGAGCGACGCCCGCCAGATCGAGTACGGCGCGACGGTGGAGCTGTCGAAGGGTGGGCATGTCACGCCGCTCGCGCAGGATACGCTCAGAGAGCGTCGCATCACGGTGGTGCCGGCCGGCTCGGTTGACCCGGCCATTCCACCGGACCTGGCGCCGCGGTCCGACATTCGCCGCGTGGCGATCGCGAGCGACCACACGGGCGTCGCGATGCGGAACGCGATCGTCAAGCACCTGCGCGGGCGCGGGCTGGCCGTCGACGACCTGGGCGTGGACGGCAGCACGCCGGTGGACTATCCCGATACCGCGGCGTCGGTCGCGAAAGCGGTGGCCCGTGGAGAGGCGGACGCCGGCATCGTCATCGACGGCGCCGGGATTGGGTCTGCGATTGCCGCCAATAAAGTCCGCGGCATTCGCGCCGCGATGGTCACCGACGAAACGATCGCGCGCTATTCGCGTGAACACAACGGCACGAACGTGATGACGCTGGGGTCCACGCTCCTGCCCGGGTTGGAGGTGGCCATCCGGCTCGTCGACGTCTGGTTGGGTACACCCATGACCGAAGCGCGATATATTCGTAGACTGCTGAAGGTCCGACGCCTCGAGGATTCGTTCTGACGCACCTCGGGCCTCGCACCTCGCACCTCGGCGCATGTTGAACCCAGCCGACCTCCAGCGTCTCGTCGAGATCATCACCGAAGAGGTGATGACGGCGCAGCGCCGTGCGGCGACCGCGCCGTCGCAGTGCAGCTGCCACGCCGTCCTGTACGACTGCTGCCCTGACCGCCTGCGCGGCGTGCTCGACGCCGGGGCATCGCGTATCGGCCTCCACGCGACCGGCGGCGCCGCCGGCACCGTCGCGGGGATGATCGACCACACGCTGCTGAAGCCGGACGCGACGAAGCAGGAGATCGAGAAGCTGTGCCGCGAAGCGGCGGAATTCCACTTCGCCACGGTCTGCGTGAATCCGACCTGGGTGGCCCTGTCGTCCAGGCTGTTGCGCGGGTCGGGCGTCGGCGTCTGCGCGGTCGTCGGCTTTCCGCTCGGCGCGACGACGGCCGACGTGAAGCACTACGAGACGCGCAGGGCGATCTTCGACGGCGCGTCGGAGATCGACATGGTCATCAACATCGGCGCGCTGAAATCCGGCGACCTGCAGGTGGTCGAGCGCGACATCGCGGCGGTGGTCGGCCCGTGCCGTGAAGCGAACGTGATCAGCAAGGTGATCCTCGAGGTCGCCCTGCTGACTGACGAAGAGAAGATCGCCGCCTGCACACTCTCGAAGGCTGTCGGGGCGGACTTCGTGAAGACGTCGACCGGCTTCGCGTCCGGCGGCGCCACGGCGGCGGACGTCGCGCTGATGCGCCGGGTCGTGGGGGCGGACATGGGCGTCAAGGCGGCCGGCGGCGTCCGCGATTACGAGGGGCTGAAGGCGATGGTGGCGGCCGGCGCCACGCGCGTCGGCGCCAGCGCGGGCGTCAAGATCGTGCAGGAGTCCGAGGGGAAGAGGGGCACGGCGTCGGCCCCTGGCGGGTACTGACGCAATGTCGGGCATGGTGCAGGGGGCCTTGGCAGGGGGCCAAGGGAACTGACGCAGTCGG
>DAIUEK010000039.1:5348-9701 GCA_036845165.1 Vicinamibacterales bacterium
AGGGGGCCAAGGGAACTGACGCAGTCGGGCATGGTGCAGGGGGCCTTGGCAGGGGCCAAGGGAACTGACGCAGTCGGGCATGGTGCAGAGGGGCCTTGGGATTGGGCCCGGGAACGCGCATCCGCCTCGGCCCGATGCCTAGGCCCTGTGCCCTTGGCCCGACAAGCACCACCTCACGGCCTATGTCAAGGCACGATGCCCACGGCCCGACGAGCCGTCACTCGGCCGTCGGTCGATCCTACTGCGCGACCGCTTCCACGCGCGCGGGAACGGCGGCCTGGAGCGGCAGGCGCAGGCTCGCCCGGCACCCGACGCGGTCGTCACGATTCCCGAGCATCAGGCTGCCGCCGTGGGCCTCGGCGATCTGCCGGCTCAGCACGAGGCCGATCCCCGATCCCCCGGGCTTCGTCGTGAAGAACGGCACGAAGAGGTTCCCGGTATTCGACAGCCCCGGCCCTTCATCGTCCACCCACAGCTCCATCGAGGGAGGGGACCCGGGCAGCCGGTGCCACCCGACCCGCACCGCGCCGCCGGTCTCGCGCACGGCGTCCACGGCGTTGCGCACCAGGTTGATCAGCAGCTGTTCGAGCTGATCGCTGTCCCCCGAGATGGTCAGCTTCGGGCCGCCGGCCATCTGGATGTTGTGCCCTTTCTCGAGCGTCGCGACCCGATCGATCACGGCGCTGATGTCGAGGGGCGCGAGCTTCGGAGGCGGGAGCTTCGCCAGGCGCGCGTAGGCGCTCATGAAGCGGCTGAGAGACTCCGAGCGCGAGGCGATCACGGCGAGGCCGCGCTGCATGTCCTCGCGCCAGTCGGAGGGCGGCGGATCCCGCTCGATGATCGTCGCGAGGCTGCCGGCGATCGACTTGATCGGGGCGAGCGAATTATTCATCTCGTGGCCGATGACGCGGATGAGGCGCTGAAACGCCTGGCGTTCTTCTTCGCGGAGCGGCTGGCTCAGGTTCGACAGTACGAGCAGCTCATGCGGGCGCCCCCCCTGACGGAACGAACTGCGCCGGATTTCCCACCGGCCCACGCCGCCCGGGAACGCCGTGTTGATGACGCGCGGCGCGTCCCCTTCCAGGCAATCCTCGAGGCCGAGGTCGTCGGCGCGGCGGCCCAGGGTCCGCTCGGCGGTTTGCGCCAGCAGCCGGGCCCCCGCGCGATTGACGAACTTCAGCGCGCGCTCCTTGTCGAACGTGAAGACCGCCACTTCGATCTCCGCCATGACCTTGCGCAGCAGCGTCGTCGCTTCGAGCGCGTCGAGGCGCTGGTGCCGCAGCGTTTCGACCAGCGTGTTGACCTCGACCATGACCTCGCCGAGCGGATCCCCCCCCCGCGCGCCGCGCGCGCGGATGGAGAAGTCCCCCTCGCCGAGCGCGGCGAGCAGGTTCGAGAGCGTCTGGAGGGGGAGGATGACGCGCTCGCGCAAGGCGAACGCGAAGCCGAGACAGACGGCGACGATGACGACCGTGAGGGTCCACTGGACCTTGGGAGTGGAGTCGCCGCCCCAGAGGAAGATGAGCGAGACGAGCGCGCCCGGCAGCGCCGAGGCGAACGCCATCAGCAGGATGCGCCGATCGTGGCTCAAGCGTGGATCGCGTGGACGGGTGGTTGCCATGTGAAATGCTGAACGCTGAACGCTGAGGGCAGCATTCAACATTCAGCATTCGACATTTTACAGGGCTTCTACAGGCCGTAGCGCTGCAACCGTCTATACAAGGCCGACCGGCTAAGGCCGAGCGCTTTCGCGGCCTGGCTGACGTTGCCGTCGAACCGGGTCATCGCCTTCTTGATCAGGAAGCACTCGACGTCCTCGAGGCTCATGTCCTCGAGGCGGCCGCCGCCCCCTCCGTCCTTCGTCGAGCGGAGCCCCAGGTCGCCCGGCTTGACGAGCGGTCCCTGTGCCATCAGCACGGCGCGCTCGACGGCGTGATCGAGCTCCCGGACATTGCCGGGCCAGCTGTGCTCCAGGAGCATCTGCATGGCGCCGCTCTCGAAGCCGGTGAGCCGCTTGCGATAGCGCTGCGCGTGCTGGCGGAGGAAGTGCTGCGCGAGCAGCGGCAGATCCTCGCGGCGATCCCGCAGCGGCGGCAGGCGGATTTCAATCGTGTTCAGGCGGAAGAGCAGGTCCTGCCGGAACCGGCCGGCCGTGACCTCGTCGTTCAGGGTCGCGTTCGTCGCGGAGATGATCCGCACGTCGACGCGCCGGGTGCGCGAGGAGCCGAGCCGCTCGAATTCTCCCGTCTCGATGACGCGCAGCAGCTTGGCCTGCTGGCTGAGGGGAACGTTGGCGATCTCGTCGAGGAACAGCGTCCCCTGGTCGGCCAGCTCGAAGCGTCCGACGCGGTCGCTCTTGGCGTCCGTGAAGGCGCCCCGGACATGCCCGAACAGCTCGCTCTCGAAGACCCCTTCCGACACGCCGCCGGAGTTGACGATGACCATCGGCCTGGACGCGCGGTTCGAGACGGCGTGCAGCGCGCGGGCGACGACCCCCTTGCCGGTCCCGTTTTCGCCGAGGATGAGGACGTTGGCGTCCGACGGACCGACGCGCGAGACGACCTGCAGCACGCCCTGCATCGACGCGGACTCGGCGATGACCTTCGGCATGCCCTCGCCGCGGAGCAGCGAGTTCTCGGCCTCGAGGCGCTGCCCCTTGCGCAGCGCCTGGCTCAATTCGATTTGCGTGCGGACGATGGCGAGCAGCCGCGCGTTGTCCCACGGCTTCTGGATGAAGTCGCGCGCGCCGCGGCGCATCGCCTCGACCGCGACATCCACGCTGCCCCACGCCGTCATCACGACGACGGGGAGGGTGGGGTCGATCCCCTGGATGCGCGAGAGCAGGTTCAGCCCTTCCTCGCCGGACGTCGTGTCGCGCGCGTAATTGAGATCGATCAGGGCCACGTCGAACTCGCGCGCCTCGACCGCCGCGAGCACACCGGCGGGGGAGGACGCGGTCTCGAGCGTGAAGCCCTCGGCCTTGAGCAGCAGGCGCAGGGCCTCGAGCACGTCCGACTGATCGTCGGCGATCAGGACCCGCGGCTCGCGGGTGCGCGGCGCGTGGCGCGCGTGCTCCGATGAATCGTGGCGCTGGTCCTTCAAGTGGTCCGTGATCAACATGTTTCCAGTTTCCAGTTGCCAGTTTCCAGTTGCCAGCTCTGTTGGCTTCCAGCGGGAAACTGGAAGCCGGAAACTGGTAACTGGGAACTGGAAACTAATCGGTTCTGAGCGCAATCAGCTGTCCTTCGCTACGCCGACGACCGTCGTGTAATCCTGGTCGCCGAAGAACTTGAAGCGCTTGCCGATCGGCTCCTCACCGTTCCAGAACTGCTGCGCCGCCAGCGACTGCGGATCCGCCACGGGCAGCGGTCGCAGCAGCACCGCGTTGACAAGGCTGAAGATAGCGGTGTTGGCGCCAATGCCCAGCGCCAGGGAGAGGATGGCCACGACGCTGAACCCCGGGCTCTTGGCCAGCATCCGGAGGGCGTATTTGAGGTCGTTGAAGAACATGGCTGTCAGTCTCCAGTTCCCAGTTCCCAGTTACCAGCAGGCCACCTGTGGATTCGCCCGGCTGGACGCTGGCAACCGGTAACTGGAAGCTGGCTACTGGCAGCTGTTAATGCATGTCGAAACCGCTCTCTTCGAGCTCCTTCTCGCCCGTCCGGTTCTTGAGTCCGTCCTCTTCCACGACGCGGCCGTCGAAGAGATGGATGGAGCGGTCCGCGTGCCGCGCGTAGCGCGGGTCGTGCGTGACCATGCAGATCGTGGCGCCTTCGCGGTGCAGCTCGCGGAGGAGCTCCATCACGGCTTCGCCGTTTTTCGAGTCGAGGTTACCGGTCGGCTCGTCCGCCAGCAGGATCGACGGGGCGCCGGCGACGGCGCGGGCGACGGCGACGCGCTGCTGCTGACCGCCCGAGAGCTGGGAGGGGAGGTGCTTGGCGCGGTGCGCCATCCCGACCTTCTCGAGCGCCGCCATGACGCGCTCCTTGCGCTCGGCCGACTTCATCCCGCGATACGTGAGCGGCAGCTCGACGTTCTCGTAGACGTTCAGGTCGCCAATCAGGTTGAAGCTCTGGAAGATGAACCCGATCTCGCGGTTGCGCACGCGCGCGCGCTCCGACAGCGCCAGGTCGGCGACTTCCTTGCCGTTCAGGACGTAACGCCCTTCAGTGGGGGTGTCGAGCAAACCGAGGATCGAAAGCAGCGTCGACTTGCCGCAGCCCGAGGGGCCGGCAATCGCGATGTACTCACCGCTCTTGATTTCGAGGTGGATGCCGGCCAGGGCATGCGTCTCGACCTCGTCGGTGAAGAACACCTTCGTGACGCCGTCGAGGTGGATGAGCGATTGCGCGG
>DAIUEK010000040.1:0-267 GCA_036845165.1 Vicinamibacterales bacterium
GCAGGCGGACGTACTCCTGGACCTCGAGGACGGCGGCCTTCGCTCCGGACTCGAGTCTCGAGGCCACTCTAGCGACGGCTCCCGGCCAGCCCCAGCTCGCGGCTCTGCAACTGCCTGATGCGGTCGCGCACGGTCGCCGCCTTCTCGAACTCGAGATTGGCGGCCGCGGCCTTCATCTGCACCTGCAGCCCCGCAACGTGCGCGTCGAGCTCCGCCTGCGTCGTGAACTGCCCCCCCTCGTCGGCCGACATCCCGACCGTCACGTAG
>DAIUEK010000040.1:277-2679 GCA_036845165.1 Vicinamibacterales bacterium
CTCGTAGACGCTCGACATCACCGCGTCGATGCTCTTGATGATCGACGCCGGCGTGATCCCGTGTTCGAGATTGTAGGCCTCCTGGATCGCGCGGCGGCGGTCGGTCTCGCCGATCGCCTTCCGCATGGAATCGGTCGTCCTGTCCGCGTACATGATGGCCCGCCCATGCACATGGCGCGCCGCCCGGCCGACCGTCTGGATGAGCGAACCCGCGGACCGCAGAAAACCTTCCTTGTCGGCGTCCAGGATGGCCACCAGCGAGACTTCGGGCAGGTCGAGCCCCTCGCGCAGGAGGTTGATGCCCACGAGCACGTCGAACATCCCGCGCCGCAGGTCACGCAGGATCTCGATACGCTCGAGGGTCTCGATATCGGAGTGGAGGTAGCGCACCTTGACGCCGAGCTCCTGATAATACGTCGTCAGGTCTTCCGCCATCCGCTTGGTCAGCGTCGTGACGAGCACGCGCTCGCCACGCCCCGCCCGGTCGCGAATCTGGGCGAGCAGGTCGTCCACCTGCCCCTTGACGGGCCGGATCTCGATGGGCGGATCGACCAGGCCGGTCGGGCGGATGATCTGCTCGACCACCGCCCCGCCCGATTTCTGGAGCTCGTAGGGGCCAGGGGTCGCCGACACGAACATCGCCTGCCCGACGCGCGATTCCCACTCCTCGAAGTTCAGCGGCCGGTTGTCGAGCGCCGACGGCAGGCGGAACCCGTACGCGACGAGCACCTCTTTCCGCGAGCGGTCGCCGTGGAACATCCCCCGGATCTGCGGCACCGTCTGGTGGCTCTCGTCCACGATCGTCAGCGCGTCCGGCGGCAGGTAGTCGAGCAGCGTCGGCGGCGGCGCGCCGGGCGGACGCCCGGTCAGGTGCCGCGAATAGTTCTCGATGCCGTGGCAGTACCCGATCTCCTTCATCATCTCCAGGTCGAACATCGTCCGCTGGTGGAGCCGCTGCGCTTCGAGCACTTTTCCCTCGGTCTCGAGCTGCGTCCGGCGCTGCTCGAGCTCCGCCTTGATGCTGTGCACCGCGAGCTTCGTCTTCTCGCGCGGGGCGACGAAGTGGGTCTTCGGGTAGATCGCCACCTTGTCGTGCCGGCGAAGCGTCTTCCCGGTGAGCGGATCGAACGAGCTCAGCTCGTCGACCTCGTCGCCGAACAGCTCGATGCGCAGCGCGCTCTCCTCGTACGACAAATAGACCTCGACGATGTCGCCGCGGACGCGGAAGACGCCGCGGCCGAAGTCGTGATCGTTCCGTTCGTACTGGATCTCCACCAGCTTCCGCAGGATCTGCTCGCGGTCGATGCGCTGCCCGCGCTCGAGCGGCAGCATCATCCCGTAATAGGCCTCCGGCGAACCGAGGCCGTAGATGCAGGAGACGCTCGACACGATGATGACGTCCCGGCGCTCGAACAGCGACCGGGTGGCGGAGAGCCGCATCCGGTCGATCTCTTCGTTGATCGTGGCTTCCTTCTCGATGTACGAGTCGGTGGTCGGGACGTAAGCCTCAGGCTGGTAGTAGTCGTAGTAGCTGACGAAGTACTCGACCGCGTTCTGGGGGAAGAAGCGCTTGAACTCCTGATAGAGCTGGGCCGCCAGGGTCTTGTTGTGCGCCATGACGAGCGTCGGCCGGTTCACCCGCGCGATGGTTTGCGCCATGGTGAAGGTTTTGCCCGACCCGGTCACCCCCAGCAGGACCTGCGCCTTCTCGCCGCGGTTCAATCCGTCGACGAGCTCGTCGATGGCATGCGACTGATCTCCGTGCAGCTCGAAATCGGAGACGAGGTTGAAGTGGTCGTACTTGGACGCCATGGAACAGAAAATCGTACACCAAGAATGGCCTTGGGCTTTGGGCCTAAAGCCCAACGCCTACTGCGTGACTTTGTACGGTGCGAAGTAGCCGGAACGGGTCCGCAGCCGGGCGCCTTTCAGATCCGGGCGCAGGAGCTTGATTTCCACGCCGCGCCAGGCGCCGTCGGTGCGGGTGTCCGACGAAAGATAGCCGAGCGAATACCGGGCGGCCAGCTCCTGCTGGATCTTCTCGAACACCCCGTCGAGATCCTTCGCCTGGCCGGGGAAATAGGCCTGGCCGCCGGTGAGGACAGCGACGCGGTCCAGCTCGCTCCGCTGCTGCATCTGGCTGCTGCTGCCCTGGTGCTCCATGTAGCCGATGGCGTAGACCGTCACGTCTGACGCCTTCAGCAGGTCCAGCATGTCGCGGAAGGTCAGGACGCTGGTGGTGTCGCCACCGTCGGTATAAAGGACGAGCACCTTCTGCCCTTCCTGGTTCTGCGCGCCGTTCAGATACACGCCGATGGCGTCGTACAGCGCGGTCCAGCCATCCGCTTTGCGTCCGCGGATGCGCTCGACGAGCCGCTCGTAGTTGGCGGGATTGAAGCGGG
>DAIUEK010000040.1:2779-9691 GCA_036845165.1 Vicinamibacterales bacterium
TTGCGTCCGCGGATGCGCTCGACGAGCCGCTCGTAGTTGGCGGGATTGAAGCGGGCGACGCGGACCTCGGCGTCGAAGTCGACGAAGGTGACGTCGGCGGCGGTATCCAGCGCGTTGACGAACTTGACCGATGCGCTGCGTGCGTCCTTGATGTCTTCCGCCATGCTGCCGCTCGTGTCGAGCAGCAGGCCGAGGTGAAGCGGCGGCGCCTCCTCGGGCTGCCCGGCGGCGAAATACTTCACCGTCTGTTTCTTGCCGTTTTCGATGACCTGGAAGTCGTCCGCCGTCAGCCCGTGACGGGCTTGCCCTGCTTGTCGACCACGGTGATACCGAAGTGCACGAGGTCGACCGCGGCGCGGAAGGTCGGCAATGGCGTCGGCTGTTGCGCCGCAATGGTGAGAGCGGTCGCCAGTAGCAATACACCTGTCGTGGCGGCGCGATACATGGCATCCCCCCGGCTCCGTCCCGGCATGATACCGCTATCAAAAGACTCTGTACCCGGAGATTCGCCCAGGCCCGAAGCCCCCTGCCCGACCAGTGACCAGCCAGCGTATACTAGAGGTTTGGTGTGCCTCTGCCACAGGGTGGCGGCGTAGTGCAGGGCCTCTACCCTGCCGGGATCTGATTTGCGCGTTCTGGCCATCTGTCAGGATGAACTGGTCATCCGGTCGCTCGACGAAGTGCTGTTGCCGAGCTTCGAGGTTGACTTCCTTGTCGAAAGCCGGCCCCTCGCCCGGCGTCTTCATGACGCCGGGATCGAGGTTGCGGCCGGCGACCCGAGGCGCGTCGATACCTACCTGAAAGCCGACATCACCCCCACCACCTGCTGCCTGGTCGAAGACTCCGGCAAGCGCAGCATCAAGAAAATCCTCGACGCGATCCGCGACGCGGGGGGCACGCTCATCTACGTGCTCCGCACCGGCAAGCGCGGCGCCAACGGCAAGAGTGAAGGGGACAACGCCGAGGTCACGCACCTCGATCTGTCCGAGCTGCTGCGGCCCACGCTGGTCACCGAGCTCAGCCGTTCGATGACTCGCGCGCGCGTCCAGCAGTATCAGCGGTATTTCGCGGACGCCGACCGCGTCCTGATCCTCCTCCACAACGATCCCGATCCCGACGCGCTCGCCAGCGGCCTCGCGCTGCGCAACCTGCTGCGCCGCACGAAGACCACCGCGATCATCGGCGCCATGCAGGGGGTCACGCGGCCGGAAAACCTGCGTATGGCGAACATGCTCGACATCCAGGTGGAGCAGATCACGCCGTCCTCGTTCACCGGCTTCGACCGCATCGCCACCGTCGACGTCCAGCCGCATTATTTCGGCGGCCTGCTCGATCGCGCCGACCTCGTGATCGATCACCACCCCGAGCATCCGGGCTACAGCGCCGTCTACAAGGACATCCGGGCCGACTACGGGTCGACGTCCACGATCCTGACCGAGCACCTGCGGGCCGTCGACGTGAACATCTCCGAGCGGACCGCCACGGCGATGCTCTACGCCATCAAGTCGGACACGCTCTTCTTCGCGCGGCACACCAACCGCGTCGACCTCGAGGCGTTCACGTTCCTCTACCCGCTCGCCGACGCCGCCCTTATTCGAAAGATGGAAGGCGCGGAAATCACGCTCGAGCGCCTGGAGTACGTCACGCGCGCCGGGCAGAACGGCACGCTGCGCGACCAGGTCTTCACCGCGTTCATCGGCGAAGCGCCGCGCGAAGATTTCATCCCCTATACCGCGGACTTCTTCCTGCAGCTCGAGGACGTCAAGTGGACGATCATCGCGGGGATCGTCGGCACGATGCTGATCGTCAGCGTCCGCAACCTGGGCTACTCGCGGAACGCCGGTGAATTCGTCAAGCGCTGGTTCGCCGAACTCGGCTCGGCCGGCGGCCATCGGGCGATGGCGAAAGCGGTCGTCCCTCTGGATCGCTTCCGCGCGAAGTACGGCGATCTCGACGGCCCCGCGCTCACCGCCCGCCTGGTCGACATGGCCGACCAGTTCCTGCACGAAGCCCCCACGGAAAAGAAGCTCATCGCGGCGCGGTGAATCCCTGATCAGGGATTCAAAGCCTGGTCGAGATCCTCGATCAAATCCTGCGGATCCTCGAGGCCGACCGACAGGCGCGCCATGCTGCGCGTCACCCCCGCCTCGGCGAGCTGCGCGTCGGTGTGCCCCCACTGTGACGTGATCACGGGAAGGCTGCAGAGGCTCTCCACGCCGCCGAGGCTGGCGGCGCGCTTGAACAGCGTGAGCCGATCGAAGAACCGCTCGGCCCGCTCCTGTCCGCCGCCGAGATCCACGCAGACCATCCCGCCGAAGCCGCTCATCTGCTTCTTCGCAAGCGCGTGATCCGGATGCGATTCGAGGCCAGGGTAGTAGACGGTCTCGACGCGCGTCCCCTTCTGCGTCTCGAGCCAGCGCGCGACGGCCATCCCGTTCGCGTTGTGGCGCGCCATCCGCACCGACAGCGTCTTCATGCCGCGGCCGATCGCGTACGCGGCCTGCGGATCGACGATGCCGCCGAGCAGCTTGCGCGTCTTGTCGATGTCCTTCATCAGACGCGCGGGCCCCGCCAGCGCGCCCGCGGTCACATCGCTGTGCCCGTTGATGTATTTCGTCACGCTGTGCATGACGATGTCGACGCCCATCGCGAGGGGCTGCTGGTTGAGCGGGCTCGCGAAGGTGCTGTCGATGATGGAGATGACGTTGCGCGCGCGGCACGCGGCGGCAATCGCCGCGATGTCGACGCACCTGAGCGTCGGATTGATGGGGGATTCGAACCACAGCACCTTCGTGCGGTCCCCGATCAGGCGCTCGGGCTGCCCCATCTCCTCGATCGTCGCGAAGCGCACCTTGATGCCGTAGTGCGGAAACAAATCGGCCAGGAGATGAAGTGTTCCGCCGTAGATCGCCGCGCAGCACACCACTTCGTCGCCTGAGGTGAGCAGGGCCAGCAGCGCGGTGGATGTCGCCGCCATGCCGCTCGCGAGGAGCATGGCCGATTCGGCCCCTTCGACCCGCGCGATCGTCTGCTCGACCGCCACCGTGGTCGGGTTTCCGTACCGGGAGTACAGAAACTTCTTGGACTTCCCTTCGTTGTACGCCTTCACCTCAGAGGCGCTGTCGAAGACGAACGTCGTCGTCTCGTAAATAGGCGTGGTCAGCGGATCGGCGTCGCGGTTGACCCCCGTGCTGCCGTGGATGATTTCAGTGGCTGGGCGCATAAGCAGTAAGCAGTTTACAGTTTGCAGTCCGGAGTTCGCGAACGAGATCACCAACTCAGGATTGGACCGTCTCGATTCGCTCCCCGCTCGCGGCCACGACCGGCTCGATGAACTGGTGGTAGGCGTCCTCGTAGCCGCGATCGACCAGCTCCGCAACGCTGAACCGGCGGTCGGACCGCTCGTCGTAGACCCCGGCGAAGTCCAGCGGGCCGAGCGGGTTATGCGCCGGGCGGACCACGAACAATCCGGCGAAACGCCCGGCCGCCCGCTCCACCGCGTCGCGCAGGTCGGCGGCCTCGAACGCGGACAACTGCTCTGCCGCGCGTCCGCGCAAATCCGCACGGCCCGAGCTCAACTCGTGAGGCCGTCCCGGGGGCGGCGCCGCGGACAGCACGATCACCTGTTCCGCCCCCGCGACCGCGACTTCCTCCAGCATGCGGTCGAGCGCGCCGGGGCGGTCGCACACCCGGTGCGTCTCGCCGCGCCACGGTCCCTCGGCGGGGAACCTGAGCAAGTGCGGCTCGGTGGCGATCGGCACGCACAGGTTTGCCGCCAGCGCGTCCATCACGTGCTCGCGCCCGATCCCCGACAGGTCGAACGCCTCCGCCGCTCGTCCGCCGTCGGGAACCGACCGCCCGAAAAACCGCTGCTTGTGCGCGTCGCCCAGGAGCGCGAACAGGATGTCGCGTCGCGCATCCACGTCGTGCGCGACGACGAGGAGCTCGCGGAATCCGGGCTGGCCCAGATTCTCACCGAGCAGCTCGATGTACCGCCGGCCAAGATCCTGGCGGGCCGGCGGCGCGATCGCCGCGGCGCCGCGAATCAGGTTCCACAATTCGGCGGTCGCCCGGTCCAGCACGACGGCGCTCGAGAACGGTGCACCCAGGAGCCGCCAGATCGCGCCGTGCCTCAGCCGCCGCCGCGCCGGCGCGCGCCACGCGTCCATCGCGAGCCCGACAGCCAGGGCGCCGATGGCGGCGAGCAGGCACAGCACGATGAGGCGGGGAATGACGGTGGGCAGCGCCGAGGGGGCGAACAGCGCGTCGAGCGACTGGGCGTAGAACGAGGTCACCCCCGTCGACGCGCCGGTCAGGCTGACGAGCGACAGCAGCACGCCGAGAAGCGCCGCCACGACGCCGATCGCGAACAGCGCGAGCGGTACGGCGAGGAGCCCGCCGGCGACGACCAGCGCCCAGCCGGCGATGCGGAGCGGCGCACGCCAGCGATACGCCTGCGCGATGCTCGCCTGCTTCCAGAGCCCGTCGCGATCCCAGAGGCGCTGGCCGCCGTCGACCGCGGCGAACATCGCGCCCACCGCGCCGATACCGCGCCCCGCGACGAGATCGATACGGACTCCGGCCTCGTGCAGCGCCCGCAGCACGCCCGCGTGATACGCGCCCGCGGTCCCGGTGCCGGTGAGCACCAGCGCCGTGCGGAGCCGCGTGGAATACGGGCGATCCAGCGAGTCTGACGTGATCACACCCGACTACTCGTCGTGGATGGTCACGAGTTTGACGACCACGAAGCGGCGCTCGGTGCCGTCGGGACGCGTCACGACGACGTCGTCCCCCGCTTCCTTGTTGAGGAGGGCCCGGCCGATCGGCGACGCCGTCGAAATGAGCCCCCCGTCGACGTTGGCGTCCTCGGGCATCACGAGCTGGTAGGTGACGGTCTTGCCCGACTCGTCCGTGAGCGTGACGGTCGCGCCAAAGCCGACCTTGCCGTGGGGAATCTTCTCGAGGTTCATCAGCTGGATCTGGCTGACGCGCATCTGGAGCATGCTGATGCGCGCCTCGACCAGCCGCTGCCGTTCCTTCGCCGCCTGGTACTCGGCGTTTTCGCGCAGGTCCCCCAGCTCGCGGGCGCGCTTGATCTCCCGCGGGAGCTCGGTCTTCAACTCCTTGTCGAGTTGCTGGATCTCGTTCTCGAATTTTTTCAGGAGCCGTGCCTTCACGTCGGGCATGGTAACAGAAAAGGAGCGCCCGCGGCCGCAAGCGAGCGCCGTCCGCCTTCGCGTGGCGAACCACGCCATGGCGGGACAAGGAGGCGCTTGCCCGCCGAAGCCGCGGCATGCGCAGCAGCGGCGAAGGCGGGAGGCGGGGAATGTAACAGGGGCCCAGCGAACGAAATGACGAAGCGCCTGCGGCCGCAAGCGAGGGCCGGAGGGCAGCGCCGCAACGCGGCGCCCCGAGCGCGCAGCGAGGTGGGGAAGATAAAGGGGCCCCACCGAGCGGAGTCAAACAAGGAATAATAGGTTGCGATGGACCGGATGGAGCGGATAACCAGCCGCCAGAACGCGATGGTGAAGCGGTTCCGCGATCTCGCTCGCGCGTCCCGCGTCGTGGCGCCCGTCGGCCGCCCCGAACATGCCGGGCGCGGCGGGCACCTGGGCGAGGTCCTGCTCGACGGCGAACACCTGCTCCAGGAAGCGCTGGCCTGCGACATCCCGATCGAGGTGGCGGCGTTCTCCGACCGGCAGATCGCGAACGTGCTGTCCCCGCTCGCCCGCCTCGCGAAGGACGTCCGCAAGCACGGCGGCAAGCCGTTCCTCGTCAGCGACCAGGTGCTGGCCGCGATGAGTCCCGTGCAGCACCCCTCAGGGGTCGTGGCCATCGCGCGCGCGCGTCCGGCGGACGTCGGTGTCGTGATGTCCACGGCGTCGGATCTGCCGCTCGTGCTGGTGCTCGCGGGTCTCCAGGATCCCGGCAACGTCGGCGCGATCGTCCGGGCGGCCGCGGCCTTCGGGGCCTCCGGGATCGTCGCGATCGAGGGGACCGCGAATCCCTTCAGCTGGAAAGCGCTGCGCGGGGCGATGGGCGGCACGTTTCGCATCCCGATCGCGGCGCGCGGCAGCATGTCAGACGTGATCGAGAGCGCGCACGCGCAGCACGTCCGGCTCGTCGCCGCCGTCCCGCGCGGCGGCACGCCGCTGCCGAAACTCGATCTCCGCGAGCCGACGGCGATCGTCCTGGGGGGCGAAGGGGCCGGCGTCTCGACGACGACCATGGCCGCGGTCCAGACAACGGTCACCATTCCCATGCAGCCGCACGTCGAGTCCCTCAACGTCGCGATCGCGGCCGCGCTCATCCTGTACGAAGCCACGCGCCAGCGGCAATCATCCTGATGGACCTGTTCTCCGACGATCCGACACCGACGCGCCGCGACACAGACGAGCCCGCGGCGATCGACCCCTCCGCGCCGCTCGCCGACCGCATGCGCCCGCGCACGCTCGACGACATCGTCGGACAGGAGGCGCTGCTCGCGCCCGGCCGTCCGCTGCGCGAGGCCATCACCCGCGATCGGCTGCGCTCGATCATCCTGTGGGGTCCTCCCGGGACCGGCAAGACCACGCTGGCGCGGGTCATCGCGAGCGCGACGCGCGCGCATTTCATCGCCTTCAGCGCGGTGCTGTCGGGCATCAAGGAAATCCGCGACGTGATGGCGGAAGCGGAACAGGCGCGGCGCCGGTCCGGCCGCCGCACCATCCTCTTCATCGACGAGATCCACCGGTTCAACAAGGCGCAGCAGGACGCCTTCCTCCCCCGCGTCGAAACCGGCGACATCGTCCTCATCGGCGCCACGACGGAGAACCCGTCCTTCGAGGTGAATTCGGCGCTCCTCTCGCGGTCGAAGGTCTACGTGCTGAAGCCGCTGACGGCAGAGGCGATCGTGGCGATCCTTCGTCGCGC
>DAIUEK010000041.1:0-5481 GCA_036845165.1 Vicinamibacterales bacterium
CGCCGGGCAGAACGTCGCCGACTCGAACATCATGGCGAAACAGGACGGGCAACTGACCGTGGCCAGGGTGGATTGGCAGTACCTGCAGGCAAGGTCACCCGGGCCCACCGGGCCGCCGCAATTGGGGCAGTGAAGCGCGCCAGCATCAGTGGTCATGGTCAGCTAGAATACCTCCATGGGATTAATGGACTTCATCAAGGGCGAGCTGGTCGATGTCATCGAGTGGACCGACGACTCGCGCGACACCCTCTCCTACCGTTTTCCCGACGATGACAAGGCGATCAAGAACGGGGCGCAGCTGATTGTCCGCGAATCGCAAGTGGTGCAGTTCGTGTACCTCGGCGAGTTCGGCGACACGTTCGGCCCAGGCAAGCACACCCTGACGACCGACAACATCCCGGTCCTGACGAAGCTGAAGTCGTGGAAGTACGGCTTCACCTCGCCGTTCAAGGCAGACGTCTACTACGTCACCACGCGTCTGTTCACGGGGAACAAGTGGGGGACCGCCAACCCGATCATGATGCGTGACAACGATCTCGGCATCGTCCGCGTCCGCGCGTTCGGGACGTTCGATTTCCACGTCGTCGATGCGAAGCTGTTCCTGAAGGAAGTCGCCGGCTCGGACCAGAACTTCCGGCTCGACGAGTTCGCCGACACGATGCGCTCGCGCATCGTCAGCCTCTTTACCGATGCGCTGGCGACCGCGAAGATTCCCGTGTTCGACGTCGCGAGCCGGTACACCGAGCTGGGCGAGGCGCTGCTGCCGCTCATCAACCCGGTCATCAAGGCGAAGTACGGCCTGGAGATGTCGAGCTTTATTCTCGAGAACGTGTCGGTCCCGCCGGAGGTCGAAGAGGCGGTCGACAAGCGATCGAGCATGGCGGCCGTCGGCAACCTCAACGACTACGTGAAGTTCCAGATGGCGCAGGGGATGGAGAAAGGGGGCAGCGCCGGTGGCCTCGCGACGGAGATGGCCGTCGGCCTCTCGATCGCGCAGCAGATGATCCAGCAGCAGGGGGGCATCCTGGGCGCCGCGAATGCCTCCGCGCCTGCCTCGCCGAAGCCGGCAGGCGGAGGCGGGCTCCCCGAGCTGCTGTCACCAGGCGATGTGGCGAACGCGCTCAAGGTCTCGGAAGGCGACGTGCTCGCGATCCTCGAATCGGGCGAGCTGGCGGGCAAGAAGATCGGCTCGACGTGGCGGATCAAGCGCTCGGCGCTCGACGAGTACTTGAACAAGTAATTTAGGAACCTCCCCAAATGTCCCATTCATGCCCGTCACCGCCCTAGAGAAGCATCCCTGCCCTGCGTGCGGGGCACAGGCCGAGTGGAATCCCGGCAAGCAGAAGCTCGTGTGCCCGTTCTGCGGGACCGAGTCCCCCTACCACGTCAGCGCGACGGGAGAGATCCTGGAGCTGGACCTGGTGCGCGCGTTGCGCGAGATGCCGGACGATCTGCGCGGATGGCAGGCAGAGCGGCGCACGGTGCAGTGCCGGAGCTGCAAGGCTGTCTCGGTCTTCGATCCGCAGCGTGTCGGGCAGCGCTGCGAGTTCTGCGGATCGCCGGAGCTGGTCGACTACGAGGAAATCAAGTCGCCGATCCGGCCGCAGAGCCTGCTACCGTTCAAGGTGGCCGAGGCCAGCGTCCGCGAGCAGATCCGCCGCTGGTACAAGAGCAAGTGGCTGGCGCCTGGAAGTTTGAAGTCCCGCGCACTGGTCGACACCGTCAAGGGCATCTACATTCCGTACTGGACCTTCGACGCGCAGGTCGTGTGCCCGTGGGAGGCCGAGGCGGGCCACTACTACTACACGACCGAGAGTTATCGGGACAACGAAGGGAAGGAACAGACGCGGCAGGTCCAGCACATCCGGTGGGAGTCCGCGTCCGGCGTCGTCGAGCACTTCTTTGACGATGACCCGATTCCCGGCACGCGCGGCATCTCGCACGCGCTGCTGCAGCAGGTCGAGCCGTTCCCGACCCCCCAGCTGGTCTCGTACGACACGTCGTACCTCTCAGGGTTTGTCGTCGAGCACTACCAGGTCGTGCTGCTCGAAGCGGCCACGGCCTCGGAGGCATCCATGCGCGAGAAGCTCGAGGCGCTGTGCGCCGCGCAGGTGCCCGGGGACACGTATCGAAATCTCGTGATCACCCCGACGTTCTCGGCGCGCACGTTCAAGCACATCCTGGTGCCGGTGTGGCTGCTGACGTACACCTACGGCGCGAGAATTTTTCACGTCCTGGTGAACGGCTCGACCGGACGCATGGCGGGCGAGTACCCGAAGAGCTTCTGGAAGGTCGCGTTCTTCGTTCTCGGGATTATCATTCTCGTGATCATCGTGCTGCTGTCGCAGAGTAACCGGTAGGAGGCTGGAGGCTCGAGGTTAGAGGTAGGAGGCTGGTACCGGGTTTCCAGAACCTCCATCCTCCAGCCTCCAACTTCCGTCAAGATCGAAGGTCACCGATGTTCGATAAGAAGCTGAAAATGCCGGCGGCAGCGGAGGCGTTAACGGGGCGCGCGGAAAAGATGCCGGTGCCGCCGCGGCACTACGTCCTTAACGCGTCGCTCGAGGGGCCGTTTCCCTCCGGCAGCGCGAAAGCGATGTTCGGGCTTGGCTGTTTCTGGGGGGCGGAGAAGACGTTCTGGCAGCTGCCTGGCGTCTACACGACCGCCGTCGGCTACGCCGCGGGCCTGACGCCGAATCCCACCTACCGGGAGGTCTGCAGCGGCATGACGGGCCACAACGAAGCCGTGCTCGTGGTCTTCGATCCGAAGAAGCTCTCCTACGACGAGCTGCTGAAGACTTTCTGGGAAAGCCACAACCCGACCCAGGGCATGCGGCAGGGGAACGACGTCGGGACGCAGTATCGATCCGGCATCTACTACCTCGACGAGCCGCAGCGCGCGGCCGCGGAGCGCACGCGCGACGAGTATCAGCGCGCGCTCGCCAGGGCGGGCCACGGCGCCGTGACGACGGAGATCCTGCCGGCGCCCGAGTTCTATTACGCCGAGGACTATCACCAGCAGTACCTGTCGAAGAATCCTGACGGTTACTGCGGCCTGGGCGGCACCGGCGTGAGCTGCCCCACCGGCCTGACCGTGTGAGCGAACATCCTGTCGTCGCGGCCTACGCCGGCATCCTGCTGTTCGTGGTCGGGGTGGTCGTCGGCGGCGGCACGATCGAACTCAACAGGCGCGAGCGCGAGGCGCTCGGCGGCTGGCTCCACACCGAAGGCACCGTCGTCGAGTTGATGCAGTCGGCGCCAGGCGCGGCCGGTCACCCTGTGGTGTCGTTCACCACGCCCGCTGGCGATCGGATCAGGTTCACCCCCCCGCGCACCGGCACGGTGCGGCAGTACGTCATGGACGAGCAGGTGCCGGTGGTGTACGACCCGGATCGTCCGATAGAAGCCCGCATCGACCCGCGGACAACCAGGTGGACCCGGAACGCATTGGCCACCGGGGCCTCGCTGATCCTGCTGTGCCTCGGGGGCTACGTGGCGTGGTCCGCCAGCCGCTGGCGCGCGCCCGATCGCGTCGCATGACGTCACGGCTGCGGCGTGCCGTCGTGAGGGTCCGGCACAGCCGGCCGGTCGGCCTGGCGCGCTACCACCTGTATCGGGACCTGCTCCTGTCCTGGCCGCGCCGCCGCGAGTGCAACATCTGTGGCTGGCGCGGCCGGCGGTTCCTGACCTACCTGCCGCACCGGTTCGTGCTGTGCCCGCAGTGTGGCTCACAAGTCCGCCATCGCCTGATCGCCGCGGGCCTCGAGCTGCATGCCGTCCTCGAGCACCTGTCCCGGCAATCGCGCGTTCTCCACATCTCGCCCGAGTATTGCCTTCAGCTGGTGCTGCGGCCGGGATCGCGCGCGTATGTGCGCGGAGACCTCTTGACCGCCGAGTGCGACGTGCGGCAGGACGCCACACGGCTGCCGTTCGCGGCAGGCGTGTTCGATCTGGTCGTCGCGAGCGACGTCCTGGAGCACATTCCCGACGATCGCGCCGCGCTGGCCGAAATCCGCCGCGTGCTCCGGCTCGGGGGCATCGCGATTCTGACGGTGCCGCAGAGCGACCTGGACGAACCGACCGTCGAAGACCCGTCGGTCGTCACGGACGCGCAACGAACGGCACGGTACGGCCAGTCTGACCACGTGCGTGATTACGGATCGGATTTTCCGGTGCGCATCGCAGACGCCGGGTTCGACGTCATCAAGGTGGACTCGCATGATTTCGCCGCGGAGGAGGTCGCGCGCCATGTCCTGCGCCCGCCGGTCCCGGTGCCCTCGGCCTACGGATGGAACCATCGCCGCGTCTATTTCGCCGTGCGCCGCTGACGGACTGACCCCGGGGATGGACCGCCTTGGTCCGCGGTCAGAGGTCTCGCAGGCGCGACGCCGCGGCTTCGAGCGTCTCGTCTTTCTTCGCGAAACAGAAGCGCAGCACCGGCGGGGCGGGCGCGTTGTAGAGAAACGCGGATGTCGGGATCGACGCGACACCGTGCTCCTTCGTCAGGCGAAGCGCGAAATCCATGTCGGCTTCCCCGGTGATCGCCGAGTAATCGAGCAGCTGGAAATACGTGCCGCGCGATCGCAACGGCTTCCATCGCGATCCCGCGATCAACCCCAGGAACAGGTCGCGCTTGCGCTCGTAAAACGCGGAGAGCTCCGGGTAGCCGCGGCCCTGCGCCAGGAACTCGGCGAGCGCATGCTGGATCGGCGTGTTCGTCGAGAAGGTGACGAACTGGTGCACCTTGCGGAACTCCGCGGTCAGCGCCGCGGGGGCCGCGACGCAGCCGATCTTCCAGCCCGTCACGTGGAACGTCTTGCCGAACGATCCGACGATAAAGCTTCTGGCGCGCAGCGGCTCGTAGCGCGCCAGGCTTTCGTGACGCGCGAGGTCGAAGATGATGTGCTCGTAGACCTCGTCGCTGAGGATCGCGATGTCGGTGCCGTCGACGATTCGCGTCAGCTCCGCCATGTCCGAGGGCCCGAGGATCGTGGCGGTCGGGTTGTGCGGCGAGTTGAGCATGATCATCCGGGTCCGCGGCGTCACCGCCGCGCGGACCTCGTCCCAGGGGACCGCGTAGTCGGGATACCGCAGGGAAATCACCACCGCCCTGCCGCCGCTGACGTCGATCGCGGGCACGTACGAGTCGTAGCAGGGCTCGAAGACGATGACTTCGTCGCCCGGGTGCACGACCGCGGCGACGGCGTCGAAGATGGCTTCGGTGCCGCCTGAAGTCACGGTGATCTCGCTGTCGGGGTCGTAGGCGGCGCCGTAGAGCGCCGCGTACTTCGCGGCGATAGCCCCGCACAGGGCCGGCACCCCCTGCATGGGCGCGTACTGGTTGCGCCCTTCACGCATGTGCCGCGCGACCGCGTCCACCAGCGCCGGATCGCAGTCGAAATCCGGAAACCCCTGGGACAGGTTGATCGCGCCGACGTCCGAGGCGAGCTTGGACATCACCGTGAAGATGGTGGTGCCCAC
>DAIUEK010000041.1:5581-9584 GCA_036845165.1 Vicinamibacterales bacterium
TGTCGCGAAAGAACAGCCGGCCCGTGAGCTCGTCGTACTCCTTGTCGAACGTGCCGCCGGTGACCAGTATTCGTATCTGCATCAGGCCTTACAAGGGCAATGTCACGCGTCCCTAATGTCTGGTTGTACGCGTATCACGACGATCTCACGCCGAGCACGCCGAGCTGCCAGAGCGCGCAGAGAGCGTTGGGTAGGGTTCTCCGCGATCTCTGCAACTCCACGAGCTCCGCGTGAGATCGTACGTGATACGCGTGCACTTCCATGCCCTTAGGCTCCGTGCTGTTCCGTGTCGTCCGTGGCTGAGACCATCCGTGCTCTCAGCGGCTCCGGCTCGCCCGGAACAGGTCATCGGCGGACGACAGGATGATGCGCCGCAGGCGTTCGGGGTACTCCGGCGGCAGGTGATCCAGGAACGCGCGCACGGTTGACGCGGCCGTGAGCGATTGATGTCCGCCCAGCGTCGCGTCCATCCAGCGCTTGGGAAAGAAGATGTCGCCGGTCCGCTGGATCTCACGCACGAGCAGCAGGCTCGGCCCGATGTACTGCTCCGATGCCGCGGCGCGCAGCGGATGGTGCAGGTAGCGCAGCCCCTCGAGCACCCACGCCTCGTGCCGCCGGTTCGCGACGTCGGCGAGCGCGGCGAACCAGGCGTCACGCTGCCTGGGATCCGCCGAAAGCGCCGGCCGGACGAAGGCGAACTGCGCCTTGCGATCCGGGTTCTTCGTCCGCTCGTACTGCTGATCGAGAATGTCCGCGGCGCCGGCGACGTTCCGGACGGCGAGTTCCTGCGCAAGCCGGATGTAATCGGTCTCCGAGAGCGTCAGGCCGGCGACCTTCTCCTCCTGCCTCCAGACGCGCGTGAGCCATTCAATCGTCGCCGGCGTCTGCGCCGTGTCGCGAAGCGCCGAGAACCACACGGACTTCAGGCTGGCCGTCGGCGCACCGTCGAGGCTCGACCGCAGCGCGAGCTCCACGCGAGGCGCCAGCCTCGTCCGGGCGGCCGGCGATGAAAACCGCCAGTACGCCTCGCGGGTATACGCCAGGATGCGGGCGATGTTGAGCTCGTTCTTCTCCGCCGGCAACGCACGGAGCGCGAGGGAGAGGAACCCGTCCGGGGTCGCCTCGGCATTCAGCACCGCGTCCCAGAGCGTCAGCCACGCGCTCCCGCGCGTCAGCTCGTCGTCTATCGTCGGCAGGTTCGTCATCAGCCAGGCGAGGCTCGCCGGGTCCAGGTGGAACTCGCCGTAGGCGATGCCGCCGCCGTTGGGGAGGACGAACTGCGCGGGCAGCCCGCGCGCCGCCGGCACGTCCACGCGCGCGGCATTCAACTGCACGGGCACGAGCTTCACCTCCCGCCCGCCCACCGCGACCGTGAACCGCTGGTTCCAGATCAACCCTCGATTCGCGTACGGATCGCGCTGCGTAAAGGCGAGACGGGCAATCCTGCCGTTCGAGAGCTTCACCTCCGTCCGGATGGACGGGCGGCCGCGCTCCTCGACCCAGGCCCGGCTCCACGCGGCGAGATCTTCGGGCGTGCGGCGGCCCAGCATCGCGATGAGGTCCGGCCACGAGGCATTGCCGAACGCATACGTCTTCAGATACTCGCGCAGGCCGTCCCGGAACCCCTCGGGGCCGACCAGTGCCTCGAGCTGCCGCATGACGATGGGCGCCTTCTGATAGATGATGGCGCCGTACAGCGTGCCGGCCTCGTTGAGATTCTTGAGCGGCTGGCGGATCTCGTTGGTCCCCGAAGTGCGATCGACGCCGTACGCGGCCGGGAAGTAGTCGACCAGGAACCGCAGGTCGTGGTTCACCGCCGGGAACGACGGATTCACGATCTTCGCGGCCATATAGTTCGCGAAGACCTCCTTCATCCAGACGTCGTTGAACCACTGCATCGTCACGAGGTCGCCGAACCACATGTGCGACGTCTCGTGGGCGATCACGCTCGCGCGGCCGATCATCTGGTCCTGCGTGGCGCTCTCGTCGAGCATCAATCCGCTGGCGTTGTAGAAGATGGCGCCCGGGTGCTCCATCCCGCCGAACTGGAACGCCGGCACCAGCAGGAAGTCGAACTTGCCGAACGGATACGGGATCGCCGTGTACTGCTCGAGCCACGCGAGCGCCGCGGCGTGCAGATCGAAGATCGCCTCGCGGTTCCGCGCCACCTTGGCGGCGTCGGTTTCGCGGTGGAACATCCGGAACGTGCGGCCGTTGCGCTCCGCCTGCTCGATGCTGAACTTCCCGGCGGCGAACGCGAAGAGGTACGTCGAGATCGGCGGCGTTCCCGAGAAGCGCACGCGCGTGCGTCCGGCGCCCGTCGCGCGCTCCAGTTCCGCGCCGTTGCCGAGCGCCTCCCATCCCTCGGGCACGTCCAGCGCCAGCGACCAGCGCGCCTTCAGGTCCGGCTGATCGAAGCAGGGGAACGCCACGTGGGCGCGGGCCGGAACGAAGATGGTGTACAGGAAATCGTCGCTCCGGTTGAGCGACGCGTCCCCGGCGTTGAAATCGAGCGACAGGCTGTTCTCGCCGGTGTGAAGCGCGCCGGTCGGGACGATGAGGTGGCCGTTCACCTGACGGACGGGCGTCTTCGCGCCGTTGGCCTCGACGCTTCGCAGGATCCCGGCGCGATCCGGCGCGTAATCCAGGACGAGCGGCTCGGCTGCGGTCCGTAGCGAGAAGCGGATCAGCGCGCGCCCGCCGATCGGCTGTGACCTGACGGCGGGAATCGTGAACGCCAGGTCGTACCGGATGTTCGACAGCCGCGACGACCGCGCGTGCGCGAGCGTTTCGCTGATGCCGAAGTCCGGATCCGGTTGGATCTGCCGTGCCGCCGTCGCCATGGCACAGACCGACAACACGGCGATGATGACCGCCCAGCGCATGGTCGCCATCATCTCACGCGTCACGCGGCCCGGCGAAACCTCAGCGCGACGAGCGCCGCAACCTCGATGACGACGAAGACCGTGATGAGCGAGAGCGCCATGAACGTGGCATACGCCGCCCGCCCCATCAGGTCGTAAATGCTGAGGGCGATGCCGGCGATGGCGACGATCGTCGCCACGCGCAGTCCCCGCGGGAGGGACGACACGTCGTTCACGAGCAGCATCACCGCCGGCGTGCCGACGAGCAGGACATAGTCCCATCCCTGCGGCGACAGGAGTGGGATGAGGAGCAGCAGCAGCGATCCCTCGAGCGTGTCGGGCGCCGTGAGGCTCCCGCGCCCGGCCATGACGACCGCGGCGAGCATCAGGAGAATCCCGCCGGTCGTCGCGGCGAGGATCGGCGCCGGGGAATCCGGGCCCATCCACCTGGTGAACATCGCGCTGAGCGAGACGTTGTCCGAGTTGGTGAGGTTCGGCGTCGTCGTGGACGTCACGGTCTGCCACCACTCGCCGAGGAGGCGGAGGTTGCCGTCCCAGCCGTACCGGGCGGCCGGAAGCAGCAGCAGGACGAGCAGCCCCGCCGCCATCGCGGCAAACGCGGTCCGGTTGCGGCGCGTCACCAGCCAGGGCGCAAAGAGCACGGCGTACGGCTTGACCACGACCGCGAGTGCCAGCAGCACGCCCGCGGCCGCGTCCCGCCCGCTCCGCATCCAGACGATCGCGAGCACCACGAGCACCGCGAACAGCAGGTTCACCTGCCCGAGGACGAGCTCGTGCGCGTAGAACTTCGCCATCGCCAGGAACGTGATGACCAGAAGGAGCGCGGGTGGCCGGCGGACCTCCGGCATCGCGCGGACGCTCAGGCCCAGCAGGACCAGCATCAGCACCGCGGACACCGCGAACCAGCCCCCCTTCGCGGCCGTGAGTGGCACCAGCGCCAGCGGCGACGCCAGCACCGCGAAGGCGGGCAGATACTTGAACTGGAAATGGCCGTCAGAAGCGCGGTAGAGCGGTTCGGCGGCGAGCGCTCGCGATCCGGCGGTCCGGTAGACCTCGAAATCCGGCATCTTGCGCGACACGCGCGTGGTGAACACGGCGACGAGCGATACGACGGCGAG
>DAIUEK010000042.1:0-1727 GCA_036845165.1 Vicinamibacterales bacterium
GACCGCACGTAGGAACACTCTTCGTTGTCGCAGATGAGCTGACGCCCGTTCTTCTTGGTGATCTTCTCGACGAGGAACGGCGCCTTGCAGTCCGGGCACGTCTCGGCGACGGGTCGGTTCCATAGCGTGAAATCGCAGTCCGGATAGTTCGCGCAGCCGAAGAACACCTTGCCGCGCTTTGACTTGCGCTCGACGATGTCGCCGCCGTCCTTCGGGCAGAGGACGCCCGTCGTCTTCTGCTTCACGTACTTGCAGGTCGGATAGCTGCTGCACGCGGTGAACTCGCCGAAGCGTCCCTGCTTGATGACCAGGTTGGACTGGCACTTGGGGCACTGCTCGTCCAATATTTGATCCGGTTTGGCTGCGGTCATTCCTTGCTTGGTCGAGATGATCTTCCGGGTCGTCTTGCACTCCGGATAGCCGGTGCACGCCAGGAACTGCCCGAAGCGGCCGCGCTTGACCACCATCGGCTTGCCGCAGTTCTCGCAGGCCTCCTCGATCTCCCCCTCGGCGCCTGGCTCCGGCGTCTCGAGCTCGCGCGTGTTGCCGCACTCCGGATAGGCGCTGCACGCGAGGAACAGGCCGAACTTGCCGGCCTTGATGACCATCGCCTTCCCGCACTTGTCGCAGGTCACCGGCGGATCGGGCTCATACCCCTCTTTCATGTTGGGCATGTCCTTCTCGGCGCGCTTCAGGTCTTTCTGGAACTTCTTGTAGAAGCTCGCGAGCGTCTTCACGTAGTCGGACGCGCCGGACTCGATCTTGTCGAGATCCTCTTCCAGCTCGCGCGTGTAGTTGACGTCGAGGATGTCGTCGAACGCCGGGCTCAGCAGCTTCTCGACGAGCATCGACCCGAGGAATGTCGGCTTGAACTTGCCGTCGATCTTGTTCACGTACTCGCGCGCCTGGATGACGGTGATGATCGAGGCGTACGTGCTCGGACGGCCGATGCCGTTCTCTTCGAGCGCCTTCACGAGCGTCGCTTCCGTGTAGCGCGGCGGCGGCTGCGTGAACTTCTGCTCCGGCTTCAACTGGCGCAGCGTCAGCTCGTCACCCTTTGAGAGGGCGGGCAGCACGTTGGCGCCGTCATCGTCCTCGGCGGATACGGCGTCGGGGCCGGGGCCGTTCTTGTCGTCTTCTAAAGTGGTGTCTCCGGCACCGGGAACGATGCCTTCGGCACCGCCGCCTCCGGTGGCCGGCAGGGCGGGCTGGTTGTATACCGCCAGCCAACCCGGGAACTTCGGCACCGATCCCTTGACGCGGAACAGGTAGTCGGCCGCCGCGACGTCCACCGTCGTCTCGTCGAAGGTCGCCGCCGGCATCTGGGACGCGACGAACCGGTTCCAGATCAACTTGTAAAGGTAGTACTGATCCGGCGTCAACTGCGCGCGGACGACGTCGGGGTGGTACTGCATCGACGTGGGACGGATCGCTTCGTGCGCGTCCTGCGCGTCGGCCTTGGTCTTGTAGAAGTTCGGCTTCTCGGGGACGTACTTGGCGCCGTATGCGCCGCCGATGAACTGGCGGACTTCGGCGATGGCCTGTTCCGACACGCGCGTCGAGTCAGTACGCATGTAGGTGATGAGACCCACCGAGTCCTCGCCTGGAAGCTCCACCCCTTCATACAGCTGCTGCGCGATCATCATCGTCTTCTTGACGGGGAAGCGCGACGCCTGCTGCAGCTTGCTCGTGATGAACGGCGGAACCGCGCTTTTCTTTCTTTCCTT
>DAIUEK010000042.1:1827-9560 GCA_036845165.1 Vicinamibacterales bacterium
CGGACCTTGTCCCACAAGAGCGGGCTGATCTTGTAGCCGACGAGGCGATCGAGCACGCGGCGCGCCTGCTGGGCATCGACTATCTTCTTGTCGATGTCCATCGGGTGGTCGAGCGCCGCGAGCACCCCCTTCTTCGTGATCTCGTTGAACATCAGGCGGCGGATCTTCTTCTTGTTCGCCGCGCCCAGTTCCTCGGCCAGATGCCAGCCGATCGCTTCGCCCTCGCGATCGGGGTCTGTCGCCATGAAGATCTGCGTGGCCTTCTTCGCTTCGTCCTTGAGTTCCTTGAGGACTTTCTTGCGGCTCGCGATGACTTCGTAGGTCGGCTCGAAGTCCGCGTCGACGTCGACCCCCAGTTTGCTCTTGGGCAGATCGCGGACGTGGCCCATCGAGGCGATGACCTTGTAGTCCTTCCCGAGATATTTGTTGATGGTCTTCGCCTTTGCCGGCGATTCGACCACCACGAGTGCCTTTGCCATAAATTTGCCGGCAGACCTACGCGGTCCGCCCTACGAGGGCATACCGCCCTCCCGCCAACCTTACCACCCGCCCCTGCATCTCCCATTCGGTGAGCCGGGGCAGCAATTTCGAACCGCTCATTCCCAACGTAGCAGACATTTCGTCGAGGTCGTACGTGTCCCCGGGGGTCAGCCTGACCAATAACTCGTCTTTCTTCAGTGAGTTATGAGAAATTTGATCGCTCGTCGATTCGGACGACCTCAGGGCAGGCCCTTCGAGCGACGCTGCGCCCGACCTCAGGGCAGGCCACCCCAGCTCCTCCAAGATATCGTCCGCAGTCTCCACGACCTTTGCGCCATCCTTTAATAAAGCGTGCGATCCGCGGTTCCGGCCGCCGAGCACGCTCCCGGGCACCGCCATGACGTCGCGCCCCTGTTCGAGCGCGTAGCGGGCTGTGATGAGCGAACCGCTCTTTTCGTTGGCTTCGACGACGACGACGGCGAGGCAGATCCCACTGATCAGCCGGTTACGGAGCGGGAAATGCTCGGGAAGTGGCGGTGCGCCGGGGCCGAGCTCGCTGACCAAGGCCCCTTCATCACAAATACTTGTCGCCAGGTCGCGGTGCTCCTGCGGATACACCACGTCGGGTCCGCTGCCGAGGACCGCGACCGTCACCCCGCCGGCCGCAAGACACCCCCGATGCGCGGCGCCGTCCGCGCCGCGCGCCAGACCGGAGACGACGAGCAGGCCCCGATCGGCGAGATCCCCTCCGAGTCGCGCCGCGACTTCGAGCGCGTATGACGTCGCGGCACGCGATCCGACGATGGCGACCGCGGGGCGGGTGAGGGGGGCCGCGCATCCGCGTACCCAGAGCACCGGCGGGGGATCGTCGATCGCCCGCAGCAGCGGCGGATACCGTTCGTCGTCCCACCGGATGGCCTCGATCCCGGAGGACGGCGCCGCATCGAGCAGGGCCGCCGCCTGCAGGCGGGCCGCGGCGGCGATGGTTTCAACGCCCGCCCCCGGGGCGCAGGCGGCAATCACTTCTTCGAGGCTGATGTCCAGCTCTCCGGAGTGCTCGCGCAGTTCCTTGAACACCGCGGCGGCGCGAGGGCGCGCGATCCCGCGCAGGGTCGAGAGGGCGACCGCATCGAGAAGATTCATGACGGCTTTCCCCCGGGAATCCGGGCAGCCGCGGCGGGAGAGGCCCAGGAAAGCCGAAAGGGCCGTGCCCGACGCTGCGGCTGCAGCAACGGCGCCCGACCCCTCTGTCCTTATTATAGGCCCGTCGTGTCACCCCGGCAAACGGGACCGGTTACGGACCTCGTCGGCGCTTACCAAAAGCGACGGAAATCGGGGAGTTTTCGTCCCTCTGCCCGGGCCGTTCCTGGTACGTGCATTGCTCTGAAAAACGACCACTGGTAACGGGGAAAGTTGGTATAGTGACCGTTCATCCCATGCGCCGACTGATTGCCTCTTCGGTCGTGGTTCTTCTTGCCGCCACAGTGGCGGCGCACGCTCAGGACCGGGGCAAATCCAAAGAGCACGTCGAGTTCGGCATCAAGGTCGCGCAGAGCGGCCTGTGGAACGAAGCGCTGTATCGCTGGCAGAAGGCGACGGAGCTGGATCCGACATACGCCGCCGCCTGGAACGACCTGGCCATTGCGTACGAACACGAGGGGAAATTCGACGAGGCGAAGAAGGCCTACGAGAAGGCGCTCGCGCTGGAGCCGAAGAACCTCATGATCCGGCAGAACTACGATCTGTTCAAAGAAATCAATGACCGCACGAAACGCCGCAGCGGTAAGTAGCCTCGTCCTGCTGGGCGGGCTGGCGCTCGCCGGCTGCACGGGGTTCTACGAGATCCCGATCGAGACGCCCATCCAGCCGAAGATGGACGTCACGGCGTTCCAGCGCGTGCTCGTCGCCGGCTTCGTCAGCGGCGGCAGCGAGGACGTGGATGCGAACCTCGAGACGGTGCGCCTCCTCCGCAGTCAGCTCCGGACGAAATCCCAGCTGCGCGTGATCGAGGCGCAAGTCCTGCCGCTCGCGGAAATCGCGGCGGCCGAAAGCAACGCCGCGAAGGACAGCGGGACGATCACGACCACATCGACGGGCGTCACGCCGATCTCCGCGGTGCCGACGGCCGACATGGCGAAGACGCCCGAGGCGAAGCCGGATCCGAAGAAGGCTGCCGAGCTCGCCATCAAGAACGAAAAGGACCTGGCGAAGTACGACAAGATCTTCGCCGACGTCGCCTACTGGAAGAAGCTCGGTGAGGAATACCAGACGCCGCTCATCGTCACGGGGACGGTGCTCTTCACGCCGCAGCAGAACAGCGGCTTCGTCATGAAGAACAGCGAAGTCTACGACTCGTTCGGCCGCCGGAGCGTGATCCCGGTGCGCACGTACATGGAGCGGAAGGGCTTCATCCTGCAGCCGCGCTTCGTCTTCATCGACGGGCGCACGGGTGCGGTCCTTTACTCCGAGACGTTCCACGAGGAGATCCTCTACAACTCCCAGCAGAGCGTCCCGGCGCTCTCCAGCTACTTCGAGCTGATGGACCGCGTCATGCCCTCGTTTCTCAGCACGCTCAGCGCTCAGAAGATCCGCGGAACCCGCGTACTGCTGAAATAGTCCACCCGTAGGCCCGACCTTCAGGTCGGGCGAGCCACAAATCAGCACCCAGGCGGCTCGAGCACGCCCGACCTAAAGGTCGGGCCTACGGGGGTTTGCGGCCGGGCGCCATTCCCGTGATATTCTAGAGTTTTGCCTACCCCAAGAAGGAACCGGTAGAGGTCGAGATGTTCGCAATCATTGAAAGCGGCGGCCGTCAGGTCAAGGTCACCCCCGGCGCGATCGTCGAGGTGGACCGGATCGACGCCCAGCCGGGCGACGAAGTGAGTATCGACCGCGTGCTGTTCCTCGAGACGGACGGCGGCGAGATGCTCGCGGGGGCGCCGTTTGTGGCCAACGTGAAGGTCCTCGGGGTGGTCGACGGCGAGTCGCGCGGCCCGAAGATCCGCGTGTTCAAGAAGAAGCGCCGCAAGGGCATGCGCCGGACCAAGGGGCATCGCAGCACGCTGACGCGCGTCCGCGTGAAAGAGATTGTGATCTAACCATGGCAACAAAAAAAGGGCAGGGCAGTTCCCGTAACGGGCGCGACAGCAACTCGCAGCGCCTCGGCGTGAAACGGTTCGACGGCAACGTCGTCACCGGCGGGTCGATCCTCGTGCGGCAGCGAGGACGCCGCTTCCGTCCCGGCCTGAACGTCGGGCTCGGCAAGGACGACACGCTGTTCGCGAAAGTCGACGGCACGGTCAAATTCAGCGACCACGGCGCGCGCGGGCGAGTGATCTCGATCCTGCCGCTCGAGTAATCGGGTCCCTCAGTCCCTGCGTCCCTTGTCCTCGGTCCCTGCGTCCCTTGTCGTCAGTCCCTCGTCCTCCGTCCCTGAGAGCCGCGGCAGCGGCGCCGGCGAGGGACATGCGACCAGGGACATGCGACCGGGGACATGCGACCAGGGACCAAAGGACCAGGGACTGACGTGTTTGTTGACGAAGTAGAAATCCACGTGGCCGCCGGCCACGGGGGCAAGGGCGCGCTGAGTTTCCGCCGCGAGAAGTTCGTCCCGCGCGGCGGGCCCGACGGCGGGGACGGGGGTCCGGGCGGCGACGTGTTCCTCGTCGCCCACGCGAACCTCAACACGCTCCTCAACTTCCGATTCCAGAAAATCTTCGAGGCCGGCAACGGCGCCGGCGGCGCCGGCTCCAACCGCACCGGCAAGACCGGGAGCGACATCACGCTCCAGGTGCCGATCGGCACGCAGGTGTTCGAGCGGAACGCCGAGGATCCCACCGCCTTCCTCCAGATCCTGGACCTCACCGAAGAAGGCACGGTCCTGATGATCGCCAAGGGGGGCCTGGGCGGACAGGGGAACGCGCGCTACACGACCTCCACCAACCGCGCGCCCCGCAGGACGCAGCCGGGCCTGCCCGGCGAGGAAAAGGACCTCCGTCTCCAGCTGAAGCTCCTCGCGGACGTCGGGCTGGTCGGCTTCCCGAACGCGGGCAAGTCGACGATCATCTCCCGCATCTCCGCGGCGAAGCCGAAGATTGCCGCGTATCCCTTCACCACGCTGGTGCCGAACCTCGGGGTCGTCGGCCTGTCGGGCGACCGCTCGTTCGTCGTCGCCGACGTCCCGGGACTCATCGAAGGGGCGCACGAGGGGCACGGCCTGGGCCACCGCTTCCTCAGCCATCTCGAACGCACCAAGGTCCTCGTACAGGTGATCGACGTGTCGTCGATCGAAGGACGGGATCCCGTCGAGGATTTTGGCGTCATCACGCGGGAGCTCGCGCTCTTCCCCGGGCGCGACGCCGGCGGCGAGCGCCTGCAGGACAAGCCGATCGTGGTCGCCGCGAACAAGATCGACGCGCTGGACGACCCGTCCCGCCTCGAGCGCCTGCACGACCATTTGCAGCGCGCGGGGGTTCCGCTTTACCCTGTCTCGGCGGCCACCGGTGAGGGGCTGCCGCTCCTGCTCGAAGCCGTGTGGAAGAAGCTTGCCGAGCACGATGTGCCGAGGACTGAGGATCGAGGATCGATGGTCGAGGATCGAAGACCGGAGTCAGGAGATCGATGAGCGACCGGGGAACCCCGTCCGGTCCTCGCTTCTCGGTCCTCGGTCATCGACGCATCGGCATCCTCGGCGGCACGCTGGATCCGATTCATTGCGGTCACGTGGCCGCCGCCGTCGCGGCACGCGACGCGCTCGATTTGGCGCAGGTCCTCGTGCTCCCCTCGCGCGTGCCTCCGCATCGCCTGGTCCAACCGATCGCGTCGCCGTTTCATCGATTCGCGATGGCATGTCTCGCCGTCTCCGGCCAGCCGAAGCTGCGTGCAAGCGATGACGAGCTGCGCGCGGAAGGACCGTCCTACACCGCGGATACGCTCGAGCGCCTGCACGCGCGGGGTCAGACCCCGTCGCAGATTTTCTTCATCACGGGCGCGGACGCCTTTGCGGATATTGCCACCTGGAAGCGGTATCCCGAGGTGCTGGACCTCGCGAACTTCGTCGTGGTGTCGCGGCCGGGCCACAAGATCGACGCGCTCGCGGATGTCTTGCCCGGCCTCGCGGACCGCATGCGGCCGGCGGCCGAGGCCCTTCGGCTCGGCTCAGGGCAGGCGGCCGGCGGCAGTAACCCGTTGATATTCCTGCTCCAGGCGCCAACCCCCGACGTCTCGTCGACCATCGTGCGGGACCACCTGCGGCGCGGCGATTCGATCACCGGCCTCGTGCCGCCACTCGTAGAAACCCACATCCGCCAACACGGGTTGTATCCGGCAGACCAATTGCATGGCCAAGACTGAACGAAAGCGCCCCTCCACCGCAAAGAAGCGTTTGACCGGGGAGATCGCGAAAGCGGTGCGCGCCGCCCTCGACAAGAAGGCGCTCGACGTCGTCGTGCTCGACCTCCGGCATACGCCGGCGTTCACGGATTTCTTCCTGCTGTGTTCCGGGCAGAACGTCCGCCAGGTGCAGACGATCGTTGACGCGGTGGAAGACGCGCTGCGCGCGGTGAAGGTGCGGCCGGCGCACGTCGAGGGCTACAAGCGGGGCGAGTGGATCCTGATGGACTTCTTCACGTTCATCGTGCACGTCTTCACGCCGCAGACGCGGGCGTTCTACTCGCTCGAGCGCCTGTGGGGTGATGCCGATCGCATCGAGGTGTCGGACGAGGTTCCTCCGCGCAGCCACTGACGACCTCCTGCGGCCGCTCGCCGATGGCGTGGTCGCGATCCTTCTCGCGCCTATCTGCGCCGCCTGCCGGCGGCCGCTCGACCAGCCCACCCGCGGCGCCGTCTGCCCTCCCTGCTGGGCCTCCATCGTCCCGATCACACCCCCCTGCTGCCGGACCTGCGGCGATCCGCTGCCCTCGTGGCGCGTCGTCAGCGTGGCCGAGGCGCTGTGCCCGCGCTGCCGCCGCGTGACGCCGCTCGTGTCGCTGGCACGGGCGATCGGTCCCTACGAGGGCACGCTGCGCGCCATCGTCCACGCGCTGAAGTACGACGGGCGTCCGACGCTCGCGCGGCACCTGGCCGAGCGGATGCGCGTCGCCGGCGCGGACGTGCTCTCGGGCGCGGACCTTGTCGTCCCCGTGCCGCTGCACCGGTCGCGCGAACGTGCCCGCGGCTTCAACCAGGCACGCGAGCTGGCGCGGCACCTGGGACTTCCGGTGGCCGGCGCGCTGACGCGGACGCGAAAAACCGGATCGCAGGCCGACCTGCCGGCGGCCAAGCGTCACGCGAACGTGCGCGGCGCGTTTGCGTGGCGGTGGAAGGTGCCGGTGGACGGCCGAACGATCGTCCTCGTGGACGACGTGAGCACGACCGGCGCGACGCTCAACGCGTGCGCGAGGGCGCTGCTGGACGGGGGAGCGACGGACGTCCGGGCGCTTACGGCTGCGCGAGCCGTGGCGCGACGGCGGTGAGGACGTCCGCGGCGACGACGTCCTTCGGGCGCTCGCCGTTGACGCGGACCCACCCGCCCGCCTCCGCCTGCCGGCGGTAGCTGTCGCGGACCCGCGAGAGCAACGCCAGGTCGCGCTCGTACTTGTCGCGGTTGGACGACTTGCGCGTGGCCGCCGTCTCCGGCGCGATGTCGAGCAGGATCGTCAGGTCGGGCGGCGGCAGGAAGCGCTGGATCTCGGCCAGCCACGCCGGGTCGAGTCCCTGCGCTTCCCCGTAGGCGATGCTCGACGCCAGGTAGCGGTCGCAGATGATCACCGTCCCGCTCGCCTTGAGGGCCTCGATCTGCGGCTTCTTCTCGTATCGATTGGCGACGTAGAGCAACTGCATCACGTCGGGCCCGTAGTCGCGGGCGCCGTGCAGCGCGTCGTGGATTTCCTTGCCGATGTGCGTTTCGTAGGCGGGAAAACCGAGCAGGACGGCCGTCCGGCCGCGTGCTTCCACCGCCGCCTTCAGGCGCTCCGCTTGCGTCTGTTTGCCGCTCTGGTCGAGCCCTTCGAAGGCGATCAGGAAACCCTTCATGGCTGTACGGAGGTTACGGAGAAAACGGATCCTAGAAACGAAGCAACGAAGTGAACGAAGGTAAACGAAGGGGCGCCCACGCCTCCGTTTGCCTCCGTTGCCTTCGTTGCTCCGTTGATGAAATCCGGTGCCTTCGTCACCTTCGTTCCCTTCAAACCTCGAGTGACAGCAGCTCGTCGATGGTCTGCCGCCGGCGGATGACGGTGGCCTTCCAGTTTTCG
>DAIUEK010000043.1:0-9434 GCA_036845165.1 Vicinamibacterales bacterium
ATCTGATTCTCGAGGCGTACGGGGAACACGTCGGCGCCCCCGTCGAGACGACGGCATAGGCAGCTTCCAGCTGCCAGTTCCCAGCTGCCAGTTCGAGCTTCTCGCGGCCTCTTCGCTGGAAGCTGGGAGCTGGGAGCTGGGAGCTGGAAGCCTACAAAACCGGCAGGAGCTTCCTGTTCTCCGAGGCGCGCTTCGGGGGAAGCGTCCACTCTTCGCGGAGGCCCTTGTCGAACTCCGCGCGGAAGAACGACGCCTTCATGCCGCCGTCGATGATGTCCCAGGGCAGCACGGCGTCATTCGACCGGTCGCGGAAGATGTAGAAGTCGGCGTCGATGCCCGACTCGGCCACCGCCGCGCGCCAGTTGCCGCCGTTGCGCTCGGCGGCTTCGATCGCCGGCGCCACGCGGCGATCGCCGAGCGACATCAGCGCCTGGTAGTACGAGTGCCGCTCCGACTTGATGTTGAAGTAGACGTTGTCGAGGTCGGCCACGAGCGTGCGCAGCCGCTTCCCCTTGCGATCCGTGATGGCCGGAGCCTCCATCGGGAGCCACTGGTACGCGGTCCCGGGTTTGGGGATGAGCGGGTTCACGCTCGCCACGATGCGGCCGACGTGCCCCCGGGGACGCGCGTGCGCCATCATGATGTCCCGCATCTGTCCGGTCAGGTCGCGGATGGCGTCGATGTCCTCGTCATCTTCAGTCGGGAGGCCGATCATGAAATAGAGCTTCAGGTTGTCGATGCCGTTCGCGAAGATCAGGTTCGTCTTCTCGAGGATCTCGGCGTTCGTGACCGTCTTGTTGATGACGCGCCTCAGGCGATCGGATCCGGTCTCTGGTGCGATCGTAATCGAGCGCTCTCCGCTCGCCTGCAGCGTGGAGACGATCGAGTCGGTGAGGTCGTCGAGGCGCAGAGACGCCGGGCTGATCGAGTAGCCCATCTCCATCAGGCCGGAGAGGATGCGATCGATCTCCGGGTGGTCGCACAGCGCGATCGACACGAGGCCGACTTTGCTCGCATGCGCCCGCGCCGCCCGCGCGAGCTCCAGGATGCGGTCGGCCGGAAACGGCCGGACGGGCAGGTAGTTGTACCCGGCCCAGCAGAAGCGGCACAGGTTGGCACAGCCGCGGACGACCTCGATCAGGAACCGTGAGCCGAACTCCGTATCGGGCGTGAAGATCATCGTCGCCGGCGGATCGAGGTGGTCGGTGCTCTTCACCGCCGCCTTTTTCACGACGGGCGGCGCGCCGGTGCCTGCCCCTGGTTCGAACGCCGCGATCGTGCCGTCGGCGTGGTACCGCACCTCGTAGAAGGACGGGATGTACATGCCCCGCTCCGCCGCGAGGCGGACGTACAGGTCGTGCCGATCCGACGCGGCGCCGAGCGCGGACATCAGCGCGGGGATGAGCACCTCCCCTTCGCCCGCCGCGATGACGTCGGCGAACGGCGCGAGCGGCTCGGGGTTCACGAACGTCACCGCGCCGCCGATCACGACGAGCGGGTCGTGCTTCGTGCGCGACTCAGCCCGGACGGGCACGCCCGCCAGTCGCAGCATGGAGACGACGTTCGTGTAGTCCCATTCGAAGGAGACGGAAAAGGCGAGCACGTCGAACTCGCGGACCGGCGTATCCGACTCGACGGTGCGCAGGGGCTTCCCGGAGGCGAGCTGCGCCGCCAGCGCCTGGCGGCCCGGCAGAAAGACGCGCTCGCACACCACGTCCTCCAGCTCGTTGAAGAGCCGGTACACCGTCTGGAAGCCCAGGTTGGACATGCCGACGAAGTACGTGTTCGGGAACGCGAGCGCGACGCGAAGCCGCCCGCCATGCGGTTTGCGGATGTAGCCGACTTCGCGGGAGAGAGCGTCGCCTGCGCGCCCGTGCTCGGGCCCTCGGGCCTGAGAACGTGCAGCCATAGGGATCAGGTGTTCCGTGCGAAAAACGACGGCGAATCTACCGATGGTCCGCGAGACGGCGCTGAAGAGGCGCCGGTCCCGCGTACCGTGGATCTATCTAGTGTACCACGCACCGTGCGAGGACGCCCGGGAGCGGCGCGCGGAGATCAGCCTTCGTGCTGCCTCCGCAGGAACGCGGGGACGTCGAGGGAAGACACCGGCTCGAATTCGGCGCCGGGGCTGAACGTGTCGTTCGCGGGATCCCCCGCAGCCTCGCTGATCGGCATCTGGAGCACCGGCCGCCTCAAGACCGTCAGGCGCGAGCCGCCGCCGCCCGAGGCCGCGACCTTCTCGATCGCCTGCCAGGCGGTGTAGGACTGCAAATCCACCGGCGTCATCGCCGCCGATGCGCTGGTCTGCTTGTCGACCGCGGCCCGATCGAAGCCGGTCGCGATGACGGTGATCTTCACCCTGCCTTCCATCTTCGGATCGATCACCGCGCCGAAGATGATGTTCGCGTCCTCGTGCGCCGCCTCCTGGATGATCGCGGACGCTTCGCTGACTTCGATGAGCGACAGGTCCGTGCCGCCGGTCACGTTGATGATGACGCCGCGCGCCCCTTTGACCGACGCGTCCTCGAGCAGCGGGCTCGAGATCGCGCGGTTGGCGGCGTCCATCGCGCGCCCCTCGCCGTCCGCGGTCCCGGTGCCCATGATGGCGATCCCCATGCCGGCCATGATCGTCTTCACGTCCGCGAAGTCGAGGTTGATGAGCCCCGGGACCAGGATCAGATCCGAGATGCCCTGGATCGCCTGCCGCAGCACATCGTCCGCGGTGACGAAGGCGTCGTTCAGCGAGGTCGTGCGCGCGATGGTCGCGAGCAGCCGCTCGTTGGGAATGGTGATGACCGTGTCGACGCAGTCGCGCAGCTCCTCGAGCCCGCGCTCGGCCTGCATCTGCCGCTTCTTGCCTTCGAACTTGAACGGCTTCGTGACGACGGCGATCGTCAGCGCGCCGAGCTCGCTGGCCAGGCTCGCGATGACCGGCGCGGCCCCCGTGCCGGTGCCGCCTCCGAGCCCGGTTGTGACGAACACCATGTCCGCGCCGTCGAGCGCCTCGATGAGCTTGTCCGTGTCTTCGAGCGCCGCCTGCCGGCCGACGTTGGGATCGGCGCCCGCGCCGAGCCCCTTGGTCAGCTTCCCGCCAATCTGGATCTTGTTCGGCGCGGCGTTCAGCCTCAGCGATTGCAGGTCGGTGTTCACGACGATGAACTCGACGCCGTCGAGGCCGGTCTGCACCATGCGGTTGACGGCATTGCCGCCGCCGCCGCCCACGCCCACCACCTTGATGCGCGCGCCCGTCCGCCCGTCCTCGTCGAGCTTCAGCCGCAACGTGGACACGTCCTGATCAGCCATGCTCCGATCCTCCATCAGAAGAACTCCTTGAACAACGTGCGCAGCCGTCCGGCCACGCGCCCGAACGCGCCGGCCCCGACCGGGCGCGCGATTTCGCCGACATGGTTCCTGTGCGCGTACATCACCAGGCCGACGGCCGTGGCGAACGCGGGATTGTTGACGTGGTCCGCGAGCCCGCCGACCTCCGCGGGGACCCCGCGGCGGATCGGCAGGTCGAAGATCTGCTCGGCGATTTCCGCCATCCCCTCGAGCATCGCGCCGCCGCCGGTGAGCACGATCCCGGAATTGAGCGACTTCTCGAATCCGGCGCGGCGGATCTCGTCCCAGAGCAAGTGGAAGATCTCTTCCGCGCGCGGCTGCAGGATCTCCGACAGGATGCGCCGCGCCATCACGCGCGACTTCCGGCCGCCCACGCTCGGCACGTCCATCGTCTCGTCCTCGGCCACCATCGCGGACAGGGCGCAGCCGCAGCGCCGCTTGATGCGTTCCGCATCCGGAATCGGCGTGCGCAGGCCGACCGCGATGTCGTTCGTGAAGTGGTCGCCCCCCACGGCCACGACGCCCGTGTGCCAGATGCTGCCGCGCTCGAAGATCGCGAAGTCCGTCGTCCCGCCGCCGATGTCCACGATCGCGACCCCCAGCTGCTTCTCGTCGTCGGTCAGCACCGCCTCGCTGGCGGCCAGCTGCTCGAGGACCGTGTCCAGGACGGCGACGCCGGCCCGGTTCACGCACGCGACGATGTTCTGCGTGGACGAGGCGCTGCCGGTGACGACGTGGACGTTGACCTCGAGGCGGGTGCCGGTCATGCCGACAGGCGCCCCGATGCCGTCCTGCTCGTCCACCACGAAGTCCTGCGGGAGCACGTGGAGAATTTCGCGGCCGCTCGGCAGCGCGACGGCCTTGGCGGCGTCGATGGCGCGGCGCACGTCCTCCCGCGTGATCTCGCGGTTCTTTCCGGCGACCGCGACCACCCCGCGGCTGTTGAACGCCTTGACGTGGGCGCCGGACAGGCCGAGGTGGACGGAATCGATCTCGACGCCGGCCGTCAGCTCCGCTTCGTCGATCGCCTTCTTGATCGATTCGACGGCGGCCTCGAGGTTGACGACCACGCCGCGCCGGATTCCCTTCGACTCCGCGAGCCCGAGCCCGATGATGTCGAGCCCCTCGTCATCGGTCATCTCGCCCACGATGGCGGCGATCTTCGAGGTGCCGACGTCGAGGCCGACCAGGTAGCGTTCCTTACGAGCCACAGGTTCTCCCTTCGGCGGGTCTACAAGACCCGCCCTACCGCTTGGTCGACGCGGGCCGGACGTACACCCGTTCGTCGAATCGCAGATCCACGTAGTCGATATCCGGCACGCGCTGCCGCAGCGCGGGCGCGAGGTCCACGTACGACTGCACCCGCTCGAGGAAACGGTCCTCGCCGATGTGCAGCAGCGCGGCGTCGTCATCGAGCAGCACGACCGCGTCGTGCGCATCGCTGACGTCGATCTGCGAGACGCGCCGCGCGATGTCCTTTCGGGCCGACAGCGCCTCGATGACGCGCGCGGCGAGCTCGGCCCGCGACTCGTCGATCGAGGGCTGGCCGGAGGTCGGGGTGCTCGTCAGCCCGTCGATGATCGGGAGATCGAACTCCGCGTACTGCGGTCCGAACTCGTCGATCAGCGTGCCGCGCGGATCGATGAGGTAGAGCGTGTTCCCCATCCGGCAGAGGCCCATCGGGCGGCGCTCCGACACGAACACTTCGACCGTGGACGGCAGCACGCGCCGCATGGCCACGTCGGCGACCCATGGGGACTCCATGAGGCGCCGCCGATAGCCCGGCAGATCGGCCGTCAGGATGCTCGACCCGCGAAGGCCGTCGACGATCGCCTGCACCTCGCCGATCGAGAGCCGCACGTTGCCGTGCACGCTGATGCGGCTGACCTGCAGGCCCGAGGCGTGCAGCACCAGACTGGTCGCGCGGTAACCGCTGTAGAACACGACGAGCACGGCCAGCGCCCAGCGCGCAAAGCGCCACGACAGCCAGCGCATGACGCCGCCGCCGTTTTTCTTGCCGCCCGGCCGCACGTTCGCGCGGCGGAAGCCCTTCTCCGAGGGCGCCTTGACGCTCATCCGACTTTGCCTCTGGCTTCGTCGGACACGTCCGCTGGCCTGCCCCCGGCTGTGTCGGACACGTGCGCGCCACGAAGCGCCTCGAGAATGCGCTCCGGCATGCTGCCGATCGATCCCGCGCCGAGCGTGATGACGAGATCGTTGGGCCGCGCCGTGCCGGCCACGGCCGCCGGGATCTCGTCGAGTGACTTCACGAGCCGCACCGGACGTCCGGTCCGGCGCACGGCCGCTTCCACCGCCTCCGCCGTCGCGCCGGGGATGGGGGCTTCGCCGGCGGCATAGACGTCGGTGAGGATGATTTCGTCCGCGGCGCCCAGGGCCGTGCCGAAGTCGTCGAGCAGATCGCGCGTGCGCGTGTAGCGATGCGGCTGGAACACGACCACGACACGCCGATCGAGCCCGGCGCGCGCGGCGGCGATGACGGCGGCAATCTCCGTGGGGTGGTGCCCATAGTCGTCCACCACCATCACGCCGCGCTCCTCGCCGCGCAGCTGAAAGCGCCGTTCCGCGCCGCGAAAGTCCTCGAACCCGGTCGCGATCTTCGCGAACGGCACGCCGACCTCCAGGCCCACGGCCACCGCGCCCAGCGCGTTCATCAGGTTATGACGGCCGGGCACGCGCAGGTGCAGCGGCCCGAGTTCCGTCGTCACGCCCTCTCGCGTGGTCTGCACCACGCGGCAGCGCGAGCCAAACGCCTCGAGCGCCGTCCCGTGTGCGGTGATCGTGGCGCCGCTCCCCTCGGGTCCGTACGTGATGACGCGGCGCGTCATCTTCGGCACGAGCGCCCGCACGGGCGCATCGTCCACGCACGCCACGACGGTGCCGTAGAACGGCACCTTGTTGGCGAAGGCGACGAACGCCTGTTGCAGCGTGTCCCAGTTGCCGTAGCTGTCCATGTGCTCGTGGTCGATATTCGTAATCACCGCAATCACGGGCGTCAGTTTCAGGAACGATCGATCGCTTTCATCCGCCTCCACGACCATGTAGTCGCCGCGCCCGAGACGCGCGTTGCTCCCGAAGGCGCTCAGCCGCCCGCCGATCACCGCCGTCGGATCCAGGCCGGCGCGCTCGAGCACCAGCGCCACCATCGACGTCGTCGTCGTCTTGCCGTGCGCCCCCGCGATGGCGATCCCGTAGCGGAGCCGCATCAGCTCCGCCAGCATCTCGGCGCGCGGGATCACCGGGATCGACCGGCGCCGCGCCTCGTCCACCTCGGGGTTCCCCGGCTGGATCGCCGACGACGTGACGACGACGTCCGCGTGGCCGACGTGCGCGGCGTCGTGCCCGCGCGCGATGCGCACGCCGAGCCGCGCCAGCCGCGCCGTCATGTCGGACGCCTTCGCGTCGGACCCGCTGACCTCGTACCCGAGGTTCACGAGCAGCTCCGCGATGCCGCTCATCCCGATGCCGCCGATCCCGACAAAGTGGATGCGACGCGTGCGGCCTAGCACCCCGCCAGCTCCAGGGCCTTGTCGACGATCGCCTTCGCCGCGTTCGGGCGGGCGAAGGTCCGCGCCGCCTCCGCGAGTGCGTGCCGCCGGCGGCTGTCCCCCGCGAGCGCCAGCACGCGCTCGGCGAGCACCGGTCCCGTCAAGTCCTTTTGCGCGATCACTTCCGCCGCGCCCGCGCGCGCGAGCACGTCGGCGTTCTTCGTCTGGTGATCGTCCGTGGCGGTCGGCAGCGGAATAAGGATCGCCGCCCGTCCCACCGCCGTCAGCTCCGCGATCGAGGTCGATCCCGCGCGGCTGACGATCACGTCGGCCTGTTTCATTTCCCGGTCCATGGCGAAGAGGAACGGTTCGACGCGGGCCGCGAGCCCGGCGTCTCGATAGGCGCGCCGGACCAGTTCCACGTCGCGCGCTCCTGTCTGATGCGTGATGTCCACGCCGCCACCCTCTGCCAGCCTCGGCGCCGCCTCCACCATGGCCACGTTGATGGCGTGCGCGCCCTGGGAGCCGCCAAAGATCAAAAGCCTCGGCGACCCGCCGTGCGGGCCCGCGTGATCGCCGTCAGTGATAAAGAACTCAGGACGAACCGGATTGCCTGCGACAAATCCCCTCCTGCCAAAGAAGGACACCGTCGAATCGAACGTCACCGCCGCCGCGCTGACCACCCACGACAGCAGCCGGTTGGTCAGGCCCGGGACCGCGTTCTGCTCGGCGAGCAGCGTCGGCATGCCGCGCACCGCCGCCAGCAGGACGACCGGTCCTGAGCTGTATCCGCCGACCCCGATCACCAGATCGGGCGACCGGCGGGAAAGAATCCGCCACGCGTCCGCGCCGCTGAGCGGCAGCAGCGCCACGCCCCGCGCCGCGTCCAGCAGGGAGCGTCCCTTCAGTCCCGCGCTCCGCAGCAGGTCGAGCTGAAAGCCTTCCCGCGGCACGACCGTCGATTCGATCCCGCGGGCCGTGCCCGCGAACGTCACCGTCGCGTCCGGACGCCGCGCGAGGAGTTCGCGCGCGATCGCGATGCCGGGATAGAGGTGGCCGCCGGTACCGCCGCCGGCGATCACGACGCGCAATGCGGTCATGCATCCGCCATCCCCGGCTCGAGCACCGTCGTCACCACGTGCGAGGCGGACGCGTGCTGCGACACGTTGAGCAGGATGCCCATGCCGATCATGCTCATCAGCAGCGACGAGCCGCCGAAGCTGACGAAGGGCAACGGGATGCCTTTGGTCGGGAGCAGGCCGAGCACGACGCTGATGTTGAAGAACGCCTGCACCACCACCATCGCGGTGAGGCCGAGCGCGAGGAACGCGCCGAAACGGTCGGGCGCGCGCATCGCCGTCCGCAGGCCCCGCCAGGCAATCACGCAGAAGCAGGCGAGCACGAGCGTGCAGCCGATGAGACCCAGCTCCTCGCCGATGACGGCGTAGATGAAGTCGGTGTGCGGGTACGGCAGGTAGAACAGCTTCTGCACGCCGGCCATCAGGCCCTTGCCGAAGACGCCTCCCGTGCCCACCGCGATGAGCGACTGGATGACCTGAAAGCCGTCGCCGAGAGGGTCGTCCCACGGATTGAGGAACACCATCATCCGGCGCCGCCGGTAGTCGGCGCTCATCAACACGATGTACGCCGCGGGCATCGACACGAGCAGCAGCCCGATGATGTAGCGGTAGTTGATGCCCGCCGCGAAGACCATCGCCGAGACGATGACGATGATCGACAGCGCCGTGCCGAGATCGGGCTGCAGCATGACCAGGCCGACCACCCCTCCCAGGACGATCGCGACGGGGACGAGCGAGTAGCGCAGGTCGTCGATGCGATCCATCCGCCGTTCGAGGATGGCGGCGACGAAGAAAATGACGACGAGCTTCGCGAACTCGGATGGCTGAACGCCGATGCCGGGGAAGCCGAACCACCGGCGCGCGCCGTTGATGCGCGGCCCGAACAGCACCGCGACGAGCGCGAAGCCGACCATGGCGAGCGCCGTCCAGATGACGATCGGCTGCCGGTAGAGGCGGTAGTCGACGCGCATCAGGACGGGCATCAACACGAGCCCGAGCAGCGCGAACGTCGCCTGCTTGAACAGGAACAGCGTCGGCCGCTGGTGATACTGCTCCATCCCGATGGCCGCGGAGGCGCTGTACACCATGACCAGGCTCGCGCACACCAGTACCAGGGTGGCCGTGAACAGCAGCTTGTCCGACTTGAGTTTCCGAGCCATACGATCTACAGTTCCGCCCCTTCGGGGCCGACATACACAGTGGCTTTAGGCCTTGGGCTTTAGGAGCTTTAGCTAAGGCCTCCTAAGGCCAAAGGCCCAAAGCCCAACGCCTGCGTTGAGCCGTCATCAGTCCGGTCAGAAGGGAAGACACCGACCTCGCAGACCGGGGCAGCCTGCGTTCCCAGCGGCCAGCTCTTCTCCGTCCCGACCGGACTGATGACGGCTCATTTCTTATGGCGGGGACCCCTGCACCCCGCCTGGCTCACTGCGTTCCGCTCGCTCTTCGCAGCTCGCTCCGCTCCGTTCGCTCATGCCAGACGAAAACCCCTGCACCCCGCCTGGCTCAC
>DAIUEK010000044.1:0-2314 GCA_036845165.1 Vicinamibacterales bacterium
CGGATCCCAGACGCTGACCCTGAACACCAGCGCCCCGAGCACGCGCGTGGACGCCAGCGCCGCCGGTACCCCGATCGCCAGCCCGAGCGCCGCAAGGACGGCCCCTTCACGCATGACGAGGCGGAGCACCTCGCCGCGGCGCGCGCCAAGCGCGACGCGAATCCCGATCTCGCGCGTGCGGTTCGCGGTGCGGTACGCGACCACCCCGTAGATGCCCAGGACCGTGAGCAGCAGACCGACCCCTGCCAGCACCGCCGCGAGTGCCGCGATGGCGCGATAGGTGCTGGCAGAATAATCGATGTAGTCGCTCATCGTGAGGATGCGCCGCGGGTCGAGGTGCGGATCGACGCCCTTCAGCGTGGCCTTCAGCGCCGGCGCAAGCGCCGCAGCATCGCCGGCCACCTGCACGAGAAAGGTGACTTCCCCGGAAGGCTGACGCCAGTAAGGGAGGTAGAAGTACGGCTCGGGCGGTTCTCCGATGTCGTTGATCACGGCGTCCTGGACGATCCCGACGATGCGGTGCATCGGTGCTGATGGCCCTCCGGGCTGCACACGCTGGTCGATCGCGCTCCGGCCGGCGAAGTACCGCCGCTCGAACTGTTCGTTGACGACGATCACCGGCTCGCCCGGGCCTTCGTCCTGCGATGAGAACAGCCGTCCGCGCACCAGCCGGGTGCCGACCGTTTCAAAGTAGCCTGCGCTCACCGGGTTGAATTTCACTTGCGGAAGTCCCTCGCCGGGTGCCGGCGGATGTTCCGGGAAGTAGACGGGCCGCGCCATGCCGTTTCCGGACAGGCTGAGCGGCGCCCGGACCGCGATCGCCGCGTGCGTGACGCCGGGCAGCGCCTCGACCCGCCGCAGGGCTTCGGTGACGGCGGCCTTCGTGAAATCCTCTCCCGTAATCCACGCCGTCAGCAGCGGCTTGCGCGTGACGCCAAGGTCCGCGCGCCCTGTTTCCGCAAAGCTGCGCGCCAGCACCGCCGCGCCGCAGAGCAGCACGAGCGAGACCGCGACCTGCGATATGACCAGCGCCTGCTGCAGAACGCGATCGCCTCTGCGGGGACCGAGGGCGGTCGCCTCCCCTTTCATCAGCGCGACCACGTCCGTCCGGGCAGCCATCCAGCTCGGCGCAATCCCGAAGAGGAACGTGGTCACCATGGTGATGGCGAGGGTGAACGCGAACACCCGCGCGTCGGCCTGGAAGAGGACGAAGGAACGGAAGCCGGGCGGCGTGCCGACGAGCGCCGGCAGCAATTGGATCAGCCACAGCGACAGCGTGAGTCCGGCCAGCGCGCCAAGCCCCCCGAGGATGACGCTTTCGGTCATCAACTGACGCACCAGGCGACGACGGGTCGCGCCGAGCGCGACGCGGACGGCGAGCTCGCGCGTCCGCGCTGCCGCGCGCGCCAGGAGCAGGTTCGCAACATTCACGCACGTGATCAGGACGACCAGCAGCACGAGGCCGAGCAGCGCCGTGGCGCTGTCGCCGCCGTTCTGGACGCGGTAGCTCAAATCGGAGATCGCGCGAGCGCCGCGGCCGGCGTTCGTGGCCGGATATGCGGCGGCGAGGTTCGACGCGATCCGCGCCACGTCTGCATTGGCCGTCCGGACCGACGCGCCCGGTTGGCGGCGCGCGGTGACCTCGAACCATCGATCCTCGCGCCCCTCGAACTCGCGCGGATTCGAGAGGCGTACCCAGGTGGCCGGGGGCAGCCAGAGATCGCGGTCGGCGGCCGCGTCGAGATCGCGGAACGTCTCCGGCAGCACCCCGAGCACCGTCACCGGCACCGGGACGCCACGCATCAGGCGGATCGTCTGTCCGACGATCGACGGATCACTTCCGAATCGCCGCCGCCAGAACTCGTGGCCGAGCACCACGCCTGGCTGTGCCGCGAGCGATGCGTCGTCCGCCGGGGTGAAGAGACGCCCCGCCGCGGGCGCGACGCCCAGCGTCGTGAAGAAGTTGGTGGTGACAACGTTGACGAGGAGGAGCTCCGGCGTGCCGTCCGTCCCTGGCATCGAGGCGCCGCGCGGGCCCTTCGCGACGACTCCGGCGAACGATGCCGTCTCATCGCGCAGCGCGAGATACTCAGGGTACGACCAGTACCCGTCCCGCTCCGTTGGGGTGGTCGAAAACACACGCACGATATCGCCGGGGCGCACAACGCCTGGCGGACGGAACCACAGGCCGTCGATCAATCCGAAGATTGTCGCGTTCGCACCAATCGCCAGGCCCAGCGCCAGAACCGCGGAGACGGTGAACACGGGACTGCGCCAGAGTCCCTGGACTGCGTACCGGACGTCGCGCCACATG
>DAIUEK010000044.1:2414-9304 GCA_036845165.1 Vicinamibacterales bacterium
AACGACTGGTCAGGGGACGAGCTTGTTGACCACCGCGTAGTGAATGAGCTCGGCGCTCGTGCGCAGCTCCATCTTCTCGAGGATCCTCGCCCGGTAGGTGCTGACGGTCTTCACGCTCAGGCTCAGCTCGGTGCCGATTTCCGACACGGTGCGTCCCGCGCCAATCATCCGCAAGACCTGGTATTCGCGGTCCGAGAGGAGGCTGTGCGGCGGAGGCTCGCGCTCCAGCCGCGCGGCTTCCTGCAGCTCCGCCGGCACATGACGTCCGCCGGCGAGCGCCACGCGCACCGCGTGCACCAGCTCCTGCGGATCGCTGTCCTTCGCGACGTAGCCGACGGCCCCCGCCTGCAGCGTGCGCTGCGCGAACTGATCGACGGGATGCATGCTGACGATCAGCACCGGGACCGCCGGGAACTCCCGGCGGATCTTCCGGAGGAGCGACAGGCCGCTGTCGCCGGGCAGCGTGAGGTCGAGCACGATCAGGTGATACGGCGTCGCGCGCAGCTGCTCGAACGCCGACGCGCCGTCCACGGATTCACTGAGGCGGAGATCGGGGATCTCCGCCGCGAGGATCCGGGCGATGCCTTGCCGGACGACCGGGTGGTCGTCCACGAGCAGCACGTCACGCACCGGGTTCTCCATCGGGCAGGATCACCAGCAGGCGCGTGCCGTTCTGCCGTCCCCGCGTGACGCGCACTTCCCCGCCGAGCGCCAGGGCGCGCTCGCGCATGCCGAGCAGCCCCATCGTCCGCGGGTTGTTGACCTGCGCGTCGGTAATCCCCCGCCCGTTGTCACGAACCTCCATCAGCGTCACCCCGCGCTGGCGCGTGAGGTGGATCCACACCGAGCCGGCCCCGGCGTGCCGGGCGATGTTGTCGAGCGCCGCCAGCAGGATGCGATAGAGCGCCGTGACCTGCGCGTCCTCGAGGGCCATCGTGGCTGGCCTGGCGCGCACGTGGCACCGCATGCCCGTCCGCTTGTTGAAGAGCGACGCCTCCCAGCGGATGGCGGGCAGCAGGCCGAGATGATCGAGAATCGGCGGCCGCAGCGAGGTCGTCAGCTGCCGCAGCGAGGCGACCCCGAGGTCGGTCAGGCCGGCCGCGGCCTGCAGGCGGTCGACGATGGGCCGCATCCCCGGCGCGGACGCCTCGCGGAACTGCGCGATCGCCGCGCCGAGCTCGAGCCGGATGCTCGAAAAGAGCTGGCCGAGCTCGTCGTGCAGCGTCCGGGCGAGCCGGCGGCGCTCTTCTTCGCGCGCCTGTTCCGAGTGGGCCGACAACTCGCGCAACCGCTGGCGTGACTCCCGCAACCGGGCCTCCAGGTCCTTGCGCGGTGTGACGTCACGGTAGTGCCACATATGGACGACCGTGCCGTCGGGCCCGCGGACGGGGACGTAGTCGCGGTCCAGCACCCGGCCGTCCAACAGGCGGATCTCGAATCCCAGCTGCGGCTCCTGCCGCCGCCTCAATCCCGAAATCAGGTCCCGAAAGGCCGGGGCGTCGGCCACGAGCGCCTTCCACAATTCCTCTCGGAGCGCCTCCGCGGACGCCCCGACCAGGAATCCGGGATCCGGCAGGCGGAACATCCGGCAGAACGCGGCGTTGACCACGGTGATGCGCCCGTCCTCCGCCTCCGCCATCACGCCGTCCTGGATATTCGCAATGAGCGCGGCCAGCAGCGCCGCGTGCCCGTCGCGTTGCAGCTCGAGCTCCCTCCGCCACGTGACGTCCCGGAGCACGCCCTCGACCGCGACGACGCTGCCCGATTCGTCACGAATCGGGACGCGCAACATCTCCGTCCAGACAACCCTGCCGTCGTCGTGGCGCCAGCGCAGGTACAACGGTCCGGTGCGCTCGCTCGGATCCTCGAGCAGGCTTTTCATCAGCGGACGATCCTCGTCCACGACCAGCGTCAGCGCGATGTCCGGATCCGCGTAGAACTCGTTGGCTGATCGCCCGGTAATGCGTTCCACGGAGGGGCTCATGTACTCGTACCCGCGATCGGGACGCACGCGGAACCGGTACACCACCTCATCCGACCGCAGCTCTTCGGCGGTCTGCTGCAGGGCTTCGAGCAGATGGAATTGGGGGAGACGACGCGACAAGGCGCCATTGTCTCCGGTCCCCGCGGTTTTGGTGCGGAATTCGTCGTCGTGTAAGACGAACACCGACAAGAAGCGAACGGCCCGCGTGTCAGACTAAGTCCGATAGTCTGGGACGTACGAGTGTCGATAGCATGACTTAGACGCGTGTGTCTGCGTCTTTCCGGGAGTTGACGCATGACATCCGACCCGCACGAGCTCGAGCACGCACTGAAGAACTACCTCGCGATCATCCTCGGCTTTTCGGAGCTGCTCCTCCAGGAGACGGCGGTGGACGATCCGCGGCGCGGGGACCTCGAAGAGATCCACAAGGCCGCCGCGGCCGCCGTGCAGCTTGTGGCCGAGCAGGGGGGCACCTCATGATCCCCTCCCCCCCCGTGCTGCTCGTGATCGACGACGAGCCGGGCATGCTCGCCCTGGTCGAGCGGGTCGTCCGCTCCACAGGCTTCAAGACCATCCTGCACACGAGCGCGCGGGAAGCGCTCGCCATGCTGAGGTCGGAGCGCGCCGACGTCGCGCTCGTCGATCTGCGGATGCCGGAGCTCGGAGGACTCGACGTCCTGCGCGCGATCCGCCAGGCCCAGCCACAATGCGGCGTGATCCTGATGACCGGCCACGCGTCGGTGGACAGCGCCATCGAGGCGGTCAAGCTCGGCGCGCTCGATTACCTGACCAAGCCGCTCGACATCGAACGCCTGCGGCAGCTGCTGACCGACGCGCGCGAGGACGCCGCGCGGCGCGCCGACCTGCTCGCCTCGGACAGCGCCACCGCGCGGCGCATGGAGCTGTGCGGGATGATCGGCCGCAGCGCCGTGATGCAGCAGTTGTTCGGGCTCGTCCGGCGCGTCGCGCCGCACGCCCGCACCGCGCTCGTCACGGGTGAAACGGGCACCGGCAAGGAAGGGGTGGCGCGCGCGATCCACGAGCTGGGCCCGCGCCGTCACAAGCGGTTCAGCACGATCAACTGCTCCGCCGTCGTGGAGACGCTGTTCGAGAGCGAGCTGTTCGGCCACGCCCGCGGGGCATTCACGGGCGCCACGGAGCACAAGCCGGGGATGTTCGAGGCGGCGGACGGCGGCACGGTGTTCCTCGACGAGATCGGCGAGCTGCCGCCGGCCGTGCAGGCCAAGCTGCTGCGCGTGCTGGAGACCGGCGAAGTGCAGCGGGTCGGCTCGTTGCAGCCCAAGACCGTGGACGTGAGGATCGTCGCGGCGACAAACCGGGACCTCCGCGCGGGAGCGGACGCGGGCCGGTTTCGCGCCGACCTGTTCTACAGATTAAACGTGCTCGAGCTTCACGTGCCGCCGCTGCGTGAGCGGCGGGATGACATCCCGTACCTGACGGCCGCCTTCGTCAAGGAGTTCTCAGGGAAGTTCGACAAGGGGATCGAAGGCGTCAGCCCGGCGGCCGAACGGATCCTGATGTCGGGCGCGTGGCTTGGCAATGTCCGCGAGCTGCGCAACGTGCTCGAGCGCGCGTGCATGCTGGCGGACGGGCGGACGTTGAACGAGCGCGATGTCGCATCCGCGATGCCGTCCGTCCGCGAGACGCGAGCGGCCGCCGCGCCGGACCCGGGCCCGCAGGACCTGGGCGCCCTGGAACGCGATCACATCGTCCGCGTAATCGCCGAGGTCCGGGGCAACAAGCTGGCCGCGGCCCGCCGGCTCGGTATCAGTCGCCGGACCCTGTACCGGCGCCTGGAGCGTCACGGGCTGATGGACGCCTACCACCCTCTCACCCACGGCTAGGCCCGCGCGGGATCGGGGGGATCGGGGTCAGGTCTGCGATCGCGTCCATGGGGGTGTCAGGTCGAGACCTGGCCCCGTTGTGGCCGCGATCATAGACCTGACCCCGGGAGACCGTATCGGCCGGCTGTCGTGGAGCCGGCGCGCTGCGGCTTCGGCAGCGCCTTCCGCGGAAGCTTCTCGTCACGCATGGCGGCGTTGTAGGCAAAGACCGCCGCGACCGTCGCCTGCTGGACGACGTCGTCCCGCTGCACGCGATCGTAGGTGTCCATGTTCGAGTGGTGGGTGCGCGCGTTGTACTCCAGGCGATCCTGGACGAACTGGAACCCGGGCAGCCCGACGGCGTCGAACGACGAGTGATCCGTCGAGGCGACGTCGCGCGGCCCGAGGATCGTGACGCCGAGATCCTTCAGCGGGGCGATCCACTGCTCGAAGATCGGCCGCGCGGCGAGGTTCCCCTGCATCCAGATCCCGCGGATCCTGCCCGTGCCGTTGTCCAGGTTGAAGTACGCGGCCAGCTTCGCATGCTCCGGCTTCACCAGCATCGTCTGCGGATCCGCGAAGTGCGCGAGCACGTACGCCCTCGATCCGAGGAGCCCCTGCTCCTCGCCGGTCCAGAGCCCGAGGCGAATCGTCCGCCGCGGCTTCAGGCCGAGCGTCTTGATGATGCGGAGCGCTTCGAGCATCGCGGACGAACCGGTGGCGTTGTCGGTCGCCCCGGTCGCAAACGCATGCGAGTCGAAATGCGCGCCGAGCATGACGACTTCGCTCGCCAGGTCCGTCCCGGGAATCTCGCCGACGATGTTGAAGCCCTTGGCGTTGTCGTGGAACTGGACGCGGAGATCCAGCTCCGCCTTGACGGGAACGTTGTGCTCGATCAGGCGGACCATGCGGTTGTAGTGCTCGACGGCCAGCGTCACCTGCGGCACGCTCGCGGGCGCCGTGCGGTTCACCGAGCCGGGGAAGATCGTGCCGCCGTCAGGGTGCTGCTGGTTCACGGAGAGGTTGCTCCCCATGTTGGCCATGTCGGTGTCGCTGCCGCGATCGAACACGGCGACGACCCCTTCGTCCTTGTAGAACTGCTGCAGGCGCTGCTGGAACTGCGCGCCCGCGCCGCCGCGACCGGCGGGCTGGTCGGCCGCAGGGTCGTCCGCCGGGGCACCGGCCGCCGGGGCATCTCCGCCTCGTCCGGCCGCGCCACCTCCGCGTCCGCCGCGTCCGCGCTGCGCGGGAATCGGCGTCGTCTCGGCTTCCTTCGCCAGGTCGCCGTCCATCTTCACGATGAACGGACCCTCGAGCATGCGCACGGCGCGTAACGGCTGCGAGAGGACGATTTTTCCTTTGAGCTGTCCTTTGTACTTCGCGAGGTCCGCGTCGGTCGCGAGCGTGGCGCGCACGACGTCCGCGGTGACCGGGCCGTCGGTGCCGACCGACCACGTCTTGGGAAAGCCAATGAGCGGCTGGATCTGCGGATCGACCATGTGCGCGCTGAAGCGCACGAGCGACCAGCTCCTCCCGAAGTCCCACTCCTCGCGGTGGACGTTCGCCAGGCCCCAGTCCGTCATCTTCTTCATCGTCCAGGCGGCCGCCTCGTTGACGGCCGGCGAGCCGGTGAGGCGCGGGCCGTAGCGATCGGTCAGCCAGAAGAGCGTGTCCATGGCCTGGGAGCGGCTGAGCCCCTCGTCACGAATCTGGCCGATGGCGGCGTAATCGAGCTTCTCCGACTGCGCGCCCGGGACCGCGACGAACGCCGCGAGGAAGAGTACGAGGATAGAGCTTTTGCGAATCATGCCCGCGATTCTAGCCCACGGGGGTACGCAGAAAGTGCTCTGGCCCCACTTGCCACGGCAAAGCTGCAGATCGGGGTCAGACACCGATTGTCCCGGGTCGCGGCTCGGCCGGGGTCAGACCCCGGTCAGAGCTGGTCGGCAATCCGGCCGGCGGCGAGGAAGAAGAGGGCCAGAATCAGCGTGATGCCAACGACAAACACGGCCTGGACGCTTGCCGGCCGCCCCTTCAGGTACGTGTAGCGCATCGAAAACAGGAGTGGAATGATGAATATCATGAGCGACAGCGAGTCGACGTAGTCGTTGTCGCCAATGCGGATGTGGGCAGCCATCCAGATCAATGCCAGGACGACGGTGCCCCCGACGGTCACGACCGTCGCCTTCCACTGGTCGGATTTCGTGACGTCGGGTCCGAACATGCCGCCGCAATCCAGTCTCGCGATTCGGTTCAGCATCGTCTTGTCCTCTTCTTTCGCGTGGGCCGCGGTGGCCGCCGCCAGGGTGGCGGACGGGCGCAGCCAGACGTCGATGGCGCCGGCGAGGAGATCGATGGCGACGCGCAGCGAGAATGCGCGGTCGGCGAGCATCTCGGCGACTTCCTCGCCGTAACGCCGGCGCCAGAGCGGCGGATACAATCTCAGCAGCCAGATCATGCGTTCGCGAGCCTCCGCTGCCCGATGCGCGCGACGGCCTGGAGACTCGCGAGCCTGGCCCGCAGCGCCTTCTCGCCGAGCCCGGTCAACCGATACGGATTGCGCCGATCGTCGCTCTCGAGACGCTGAATCAGCCCGCGCGACTCGAGCCGGGTGATCGCGCCGTAGAGCGTGCCCGGCCCGAAGCGCACGCCGGAGACCTGCTCGATGTCGTCGGTCATGGCGTACCCGTGCTTCGCGCCGTCCGCCAGGCTGATGAGGATCAGCAGCGCCGGTTCCCCGAACCGTCCGAACTCGTCAAGCTCTCCCCGGTCGTCCTCGTGTCTGGCCATGTGCTCCGTCCCGCGTAATACGTATGACGTATTATTACGTTACACGTAGTAGATGTCAAGCCCCGCGGTCGTCGGGACACGATGACAGGCAACAGACGACATCTGCGTCTCCGGGTATCATGCGCAGATGCAATACCGGACGTTTGGCAGGACGGGCTGGCGTGTGTCTGAGATCGGTTACGGCATGTGGGGCATGGCCGGGTGGACGGGGTCCGACGACGAGGAATCGCGGCGATCGCTCGACCGCGCGGTCGCCCTCGGGTGCAACTTCT
>DAIUEK010000045.1:0-3755 GCA_036845165.1 Vicinamibacterales bacterium
TTGCCCGGCAGCGCGCTGCTGTCGAGCGCCCCCTTGCGGCGGACGAGGTCGCGGGCCTTGCGGGCCGCTTCGCGCGCGCGCGCGGCGTCGACCGCCTTCAGGATCACGCGCTTCGCGACGTTCGGGTTCTCCTCGAGGAACGCCCCGAGCTTGTCGTTGAGGATCGTCTCGACGATCCCCTTGACCTCGGTGTTCCCGAGCTTCGTCTTGGTCTGCCCTTCGAACTGCGGCCGCTGGATCTTGATGCTGATGACGGCGGTCAATCCTTCGCGGATGTCGTCGCCGCTGATCGTCGCGTCCTTGAGATCCTTCTGCAGGTTGTTCTTCGCCGCGTACGAGTTCACGGTGCGCGTCAACCCGGACCGGAAACCCGACAGGTGGGTGCCCCCCTCGTGCGTGTTGATGTTGTTCGCGAACGAGTAGAGGGTCTCGGCGTAGCCGTCGTTCCACTGCAGCGCGATCTCGACGTCCGTGCCGTCCTTCTCGCCGTGCATGTAGATCGGCTTCTCGTTGACGGCCGCCTTGTTCTGGTTCAGGTACTGCACGAACGAGACGATGCCCCCTTCGTACAGGAAGTTGTGCGACTTGCCGTCGCGCTCGTCGTCAATCGTGACCGTGACGCCGCCGTTCAGGAAGGCAAGCTCGCGCAGGCGCTGCGCCAGGGTGTCGAAGCTGTAATCGATCGTTTCGAAGATCTGCGGGTCGGGCCTGAAGGTGACCTTCGTCCCGCGCTTCTTCGTCGTCCCGGTGACGACGATATCGGCGACCGGCACGCCGCGCTCGTACGTCTGCTGGTAGACCTCGCCGTTGCGCCAGATTTCGAGCTCGAGGAGCTCCGACAGCGCGTTGACGACCGAGACGCCGACGCCGTGGAGACCGCCCGACACCTTGTAGCTGTCGTTGTCGAACTTGCCGCCGGCGTGGAGCACGGTCAGGACGACTTCCGCCGCCGACTTGCCGCTCTCGTGCCGGTCGACCGGGATGCCGCGGCCGTTGTCGACGACCGTCACCGAGTTGTCGATGTGGATCGTGACGTTGACCTGGTTGCAGTGCCCGGCCAGCGCCTCGTCGATCGAGTTGTCGACGACTTCGTAGACGAGATGGTGCAGGCCCGGCGCGCCCGTCGACCCGATGTACATCGCGGGACGCTTGCGGACCGCTTCGAGGCCTTCAAGGACCTTGATCTGCGCGGCGCCATAATCGTCAGGATCAGGACTGCTCGAAGCGACGTGGACGGGACCCTGCCCGGAACCGTTGCCATTCCCCGACGATTGTGGCGAGACGTCGGGCTTTTGCGGATCGGCCGGCTGCTGTTCGTTGTGTTCGTTAGGGTGCGACATTCGGTCCGGTTCAGATCCTCATCGGCATGATGACGTAGGTGTACTCGTAGCCCTCGGCGCCCACGGGCTTCAGCACCGCCTGGCTCATCTCGTCCTTGAAGTCGAGCGACACGGTGTCGGTCTCGACCACGCCAAGGAAGTCCAGGACGTATTGCGCGTTGAAGCAGATCGTCACCGGCGCGCCGGCGTAGTCCACCATCAGGATTTCCTTCGCCTCGCCGAACTCGGGGCTGCTCGAGGCGATCTCGACCTTGCCCTTGTCGATCTGGACCTTCACCGCGCGGGAACGTTCGTTCGACAGCAGCGCCACGCGCTTGACCGCGCTCGTCAGCCGGTCGCGGTCGAACTCGACGTGCTTGTCGTTGTTCTTCGGGATGACGCGTTCGAACGCCGGGAACTGCCCGTCGATCATCCGCGAGATAAGCAATCGATCGCCGACGGTGAAGAACAGGTGGTTCTCCCCGCGCTCGTAGAGAATGTCCCCTTCCCCCCCCTCGGCCAGCAGGCGCCCAATCTCCAGGAGGGTCTTGCGCGGCAGGATGACGCGGATCTCGTCGTCGCCGTCCTTGGCCCCTTTGCTCTTGGCCCCCTTCGCCGCGTCCCGCGCGACGGTGATGTGCGCGAGACGGTGGCCGTCGGTCGAGACCAGCCCCATCGATTCCGGCCGCAGGAGGAACAGCGCGCCGTTCAGGAAATACCGCGTGTCCTCGCCGGTGATGGCAAACTGCGTTTTCGAGACCATCTGTCGCAGCACCTCGCGGGGCAGTGTCGCGCTGATGGCGCCGGTCGCTTCCGGCAGTGTCGGGAAATCCTCGCGCGGCAGCGTCTGCATGCGCGAGTCGAAGCGGTCGGCGGCGACCTTCACTCCCCCCTTGTCTTCCTCGATCCGCACGTCCGTCTCCGGCAGCGCCTTGACGATTTCATACAGCTTCTTCGCCGGCACCGTCAACGATCCGCTCTTCGACACGATCGCCGGGCATTTGCTGCGCAAGCCAACCTCGAGATCCGTCGCGAGCATTTTCATTTCCGTGCCGTTCGCTTCGAGCAGCACGTTCGCGAGGATAGGAATGGTGTTCTTGCGTTCGACGATGCCCTGGAAGAGTTGCAGTTCGCGGAGTAGATCGGTCTTGCGGACGACCAGTTCCATTGGTTGTGATCTCAGAAATTAGAGGAGATAAAACAGGTACAAAGAATTATAACAGTAAATAGGCGCTGCGGATAACCGATTTGACGGCTGTTAGTCGTTCAGAATCTGCAATTTAGGCTGTGGACAAGATTTTGGTATAGAGGAGGGTTTTTCGACAGGTTCTGTGGACGTTTAGGGGCCTTCCGGAACGCACAATCCGTGCACAGGGTCAACGGCATCTGGACTGTGGAAAACGCGAGTTTGGCGCGCCAAACTCGCGTAGCGGCGACGGCGGGCTCAGCGAAAAGATTCCAGCAGGTTGTTGATAACCGTGTTGAAATCCGCGTCCTTCTTCCGGAGGTCTTCTATCTTCCGGATGGAGTGGATCACTGTGGAATGATGTTTGCCTCCGAAGCTCCGGCCGATTTCCGGCAGGGAGGCATGCGTCAGGGTCTTGCACAGATACATCGCGACCTGCCGGGGCGTGGCAACCGACTTCGAGTTGTTCTTCGACTTCAGCTCCGTCACCTTCAGCGAGTAATGGTCGGCGACGGCCTTCTGGATGGTTTCGATCGTGACCGCCCGGTCGTCGTTTTGCAGAACATTCCGCAGCACGTCCTGAGCGAGGGAGAGCGTGATTTCGCGGCCGGTGAGCGACGCGTATGCGATCAGCCTGATGAGAGACCCCTCGAGCTCCCGGATGTTCGACTTGATTTTGCCGGCAATGTAAATGGCCACGTTGTCGGCGAGCGGCACCCCTTCGCTTTCCGCCTTTCTCTTGAGGATCGCCGTCTTCGTCTCGAGGTCCGGCGCCTGGATGTCCGCGATCAACCCCCATTCGAAGCGCGATCGCAGTCGCTCTTCCAGTTGAGGAATCTCGTGCGGCGGGCAGTCGCTGCTGATGACGATCTGCTTCTGCGAGTCATAGAGCGCGTTAAAGGTGTGGAAGAACTCCGTCTGCGTGCCTTCCTTCCCCGCCAGGAACTGCACGTCGTCCACCAGCAGGACGTCGACGCTCCTGTAGCGCTCGCGGAAATCCAGGATGCGATCGTAGCGGAGGGCATTGATCATCTCGTTCATGAAGCGCTCGGACGAGATGTATGTCAGTTGCAGATTCTTGAGATGCGTGACGACGTAGTGCCCGATTGCGTGCATCAGGTGCGTCTTGCCGAGTCCCACGCCGCCGTAGATGAACAGCGGGTTGTAGGCGGCGCCCGGTTGCTCGGCAACACTCAGCGAAGCGGCATGGGCGAGCTGATTGCTCTGGCCAAAGACGAAAGTGGCAAACG
>DAIUEK010000045.1:3765-9107 GCA_036845165.1 Vicinamibacterales bacterium
GCGCCTCGGCGACCGCGCGACACGCGGCGTGCGCGAACTGGTTCGACGTGCCGACGATGAACGTGTCGAAGGAGTAGCGCGGGCTGAGGATGCCGAGATCGTCGACGGGTTCTTCTTCCGGCTCGGGGTCGGGCGGCGGGACGTCGTTCACCGTGGGCACGAGCGGCTCGCCGAGATCGTCGGTCACGAACGCGACCGGTGCGCCCGGGCGCTGGACTTCGGTGAGCGCCTCTTCGATGACCGCGGCGTAGTGCTTCGTCAGCCAGTCACGAAAGAGCGCATTGGGGACGCGCACGCGGATGGTGCCTGCGCGCTCCGCCACGAACGCCGTCGGTTTGAACCAGGTGTAGAAGCTGTGCCGATTGACCTTGGTCTCAATACGGGCCAGGACCTGATCCCAGATATTGCTGCCGGACATGTGCGTTTCGGGGACCTTTCGCCTGCGGGTCGTTGGTTCCTACTGGGAGACGAACAGCCGATCTCGCGATTTACGCCCTAGTTACAAGGGGTTTTCCGACTTTCGCCCCCCGCGCTTTTCCACAATTTTTTCCACAGGTGTGGAAAACTTCGGGGGGAGACCCTAGGACGCCGTGACTTAGAGGCACAAACGCCTGCAGGGGGAACGGACGATAGCATAGCGTTTCCGCAGCCTGCAATTGACACCGACGGCACCCGTTCGCTATTATTTATGTTTCTCCGTTTCGGTTAGACCTGTGGCAAAGAGGTTTCTACAGTCATGGCGAAGGGCGTACGCACATTTCAGCCGAACCGGCGTCATCGGAAGCGGACCCACGGGTTCCTGGTCCGCATGGCGACCAAGAAGGGCCGGCAGGTCCTCGCACGCCGCCGCGCCAAGGGGCGCAAGCGCCTCGCTGTGACCGCCTCCCGTTAGAAGTTCACAGTTTACGGTTCACGGTTCACAGTCAGCAGCCAAAACCAGGAGCTGTAGACTGTAAACTGCGAACTGTCAACGGTCCCAAATGCCGTCCAATACTCTGCCACCCGCCCGGCGGATCCGCCGACGCGGGGAATTCCAGTGCGTCTTCGACGCCGGTCGCAGGGCCCATGGCCGTTACCTCACTATCATCGCGGCGCCCGCTCCAGGTCCTCACAGCCGGCTGGGTATTGTCGCGAGCCGGAAGCTCGGTGGGGCGGTCGTGAGAAATCGAGCTAAAAGGCTGATTCGACAGGTGTTCAGGACCGAGAACGGTCCGGACCGTGCCTCCGATCTGGTCGTCATCCCCAAGCCGGCCATCTTCGCCGCCCCCACGGCTGAGCTATTGACCGACTATCGCACCATCCTGAATCGTCTTTTCCTGTCAAAATAATGACAGCGAAACTCCTGATCCTTCTTATTCGCGTCTACCAAGTGGTGTTGTCGCCCTTCTTTGGCGGCGCCTGTCGTTTTCTGCCGTCCTGTTCGGCCTACGCGGTCGAAGCCATCACGCAGCACGGCGCGCTGCGCGGGTCGATGCTGGCGGCTCGCCGGCTGTCGCGTTGCCACCCCCTCGGGCGGGCCGGGATCGATCCCGTCCCTCTTCCCCGAACGTCGAACCTCGAACATCGGAATTCCTGAATAGATGGAAAGACGCGTTCTCATCGCGGTGCTCTTGTCGTTCCTGGTGCTCTACGGATACCAGGCGCTGTTTCCACCGCCGCCCGACCCGACCCGGAAGCCGGTGCAGGCCAGCAAGGCGGCCACGGCGCCGAATGCGTCGAGCCCCGCTGTTTCGAACCCGACCCCTTCGGTTCACGGGGCGCCGGCGCCGGCGCCCGAGGCCGAGGCGACCTCCGCCGTGCCTGCGCGTGACGTCGAGGTCGACAACGCGGACGTGCACGCCGTCTTCACGACGCGCGGCGCCGTGCTGAAAAGCTGGCAGCTGAAAAAATACCGCGATGAGCAGAAGCAACCGCTCGAGATGATCGCCGGGCACGCGCCGGCGGATTCGCCGCTGCCCTTCACGCTCGGCGTGGACGATCCGGCGCTGGCCGCGAAGCTTGCGGCCGCGCCGTTCACGCTGACGTCCGAGGGGGGGTCGCCCGGATGGCAGGCGCAGTTCGATTACGCCGACGAGTCCGGCCTGCGCGCGCAGAAGATCTTCTCGATCGCCGCGGACAAGCCGTACCTGATCAACGTCACCGCGTCGGTCACGCGCGAGGGGAAGCCCGTGCCGACCACCCTGCGCTGGGGTCCGGCGCTCGGCAGCGGCATCACCGTGAAGTCGCGCACCTACAACCCGCCGCCGCAGCCCATCTTCTTCAAGGACGGCAAGGTCTCGCGCATCTCCCCCGCCAAGATCGCGGCGCAGCCGGCGCAGGAGGGCACGTTCGGCTTCGCAGGTGTCGACGACCACTACTTCCTCGTCGCGGTCGTGAAGCCGAAAGCCGCGATCCGCGTGGAGTACGCCCCGGTCGACGTCGAGATCGCGGGGCAGCCGGAGGGGGCGCACTACGTCTCGTGGGCGGCGCGCTATCCCGACTCCCTGCACAGCGCGTCGTTCTTCGTCGGCCCGAAGGACTTCGACGTCCTCGCGAAGGTGGACAACGATCTCGTCCGCGCCATCGACTTCGGCATGTTCGCGTGGCTCGTCGTCCCGCTGCTGCGCGCGCTGAAGTGGATCAACGTCTACGTGGGCAACTACGGCTGGTCGCTGATCCTCCTCACCGTCCTCATCAACCTGGCGATGTTCCCGCTCCGGCACAAGAGCGTCGTGTCGATGCGGAAGATGCAGGAAGTGCAGCCCGAGGTGAAGTCCATCCAGGAGCGCTACGCCAAGCTCAAGATGAGCGATCCGGCGCGGTCCAAGATGAACCAGGAGGTGATGGCGCTCTACAAGGAGCGCGGCGTCAATCCCGCCAGCGGCTGCGTCCCGATGCTGCTGACGATGCCGGTCCTGTTCGCGTTCTACTCCATGCTGTCGGTCGCCATCGAGCTGCGCGGCGCGCCGTTTGTCGGCTGGATTCACGACCTGTCGGCGCACGACCCCTATTTCATCTTTCCGGTCGCGATGGGCATCACGATGTTCGTCCAGCAGAAGATGACGCCGTCGACGGCGGATCCCATGCAGCAGCGGATGATGATGATCATGCCGGTCATGATGACGGGCATGTTCCTGTGGGCCGCGAGCGGCCTCGTCATCTACTGGACCGTGAGCAACGCCTGGGGCATCGGGCAGCAGATGATCACGAACCGCCTGATCGGCCCGACCCCGCAGCGGACGGTCCGCCCCCCGGCGGAGCGGCTTGTCAAGAATATCGGCGGCGGCAGGACCGAACAGGCTGCGAAGGAGCGCCAGTGATGAACGTGCGGGAGAAGGTCGGCGGCCTCGTCAGAGACGTCGTATCGGCCATGGGCCTGTCGCTCGACGTCCAGGTGATCGACACGCCGGATGCGATCCGGATCGAGATTTCCGGCGACGGGGGCGAAGTGCTGCTCAAGCGCAAGGGGGAGGTCCTCGACGCGCTGCAGCAGATCGTCAACACCGGCTTCCGCCGCGAGCTGGACGACGACCGCAGCTTCGTCGTCGACTGCATGGGCTACCGCAAGGGCAACGACGACGAGCTCAAGCAGATGACGCGGTTCACGATGGAGAAGGCGAAGGTCTCAGGCCCGCAGGAAATCGGCCCGCTGAATCCGTACTCGAGGCGCCTGGTCCACCTGACCGTCGCCGAGGATCCCACGATGTCGACGGAGAGCATCGGGGATGCATTTCTGAAGACGGTCATCATTTCCAAGAAATAGCCAGCCCAGGTTGGAGGCTGGAGGCTGGAGGTTGAGCCCCCGTAGGCCCGACCTTCAGGTCGGGCGTGATCGAGTCAGCCATGTTTTCCACCGACGACACGATAGTTGCCATCGCGACACCACCCGGCCGCGGCGGGATCGGCGTGGTACGCCTCAGTGGCCCGAAGGCCGCGGCGATCGCCTGCACGCTCACGGGCCGATCGTCGTTCGATCCTCGCCACGCGACGCTGACGAGGGTGACGGACGCGGGAGGCCGGTCCATCGACCAGGCGGTCGTCACGCACTTCCCCGCTCCCCACTCCTACACCGGCGATGACGTCGTCGAACTCTCGGCGCACGGAAGCCCCGTCGTGCTCGACGCGATCGTGGCGGCGTCGGTGGCCGCCGGAGCCCGCCTGGCACGTCCCGGCGAGTTCACCTTTCGCGCGTACCTCCACGGACGGATCGATCTCGTCCAGGCGGAAGCGGTCGGCGAGTTGATTGACGCGGTCACGCCGCTCCAGGCGCGCGTGGCCTTCGATCAGCTCGAGGGGACGCTGACCTCTCGGCTGCGCGCGCTCGATACGTCGCTGCTCGATCTCATCGCCCCGCTCGAAGCGTCGCTCGATTTTCCGGACGAGGGGTATCACTTCATCACGCCCGCGGACACCGCGGGCCAGCTGGACGCGCTCGGCGCCGCGCTCGATGCGCTGCTGGCGGACGCCGCCCGCGGGAAGATGATCCGCGAGGGGCTCACGGCCGCGATCGTCGGCCGGCCCAACGCGGGGAAATCGAGCCTGTTCAACCGGCTCGCAGGCGCCGCGCGGGCGATCGTCACGGACGTGCCGGGCACGACACGCGATCTCCTCACCGAGCGCGTCGACGTCAGCGGGGTGCCCTTCACGCTCGTCGATACGGCGGGCCTTCGCGCGAGCGCCGGCGACGCGATCGAGGAGGAAGGGATCTCGCGTGCGCGGCTGGCCGGCGCGGCCGCGGACGTCGTCATCGTCGTGCTCGATCGATCGCAGCCTCTGACAGACGACGACCGCGCGCTACTGGACGAGACGTCGGCCCGGGGGCGGATCGTCGTGGCGACCAAATGCGATCTCGCGCCTGCCTGGGACGCGGCGGACACCGGCGCGCTCGCGGTCTCGTCGTTGACTGACGAGGGGTTCGGCGAGCTGCGGCACGCGCTCGCGCGCGCGGCGGGGGTGAACGTGCTCCGAGACCGCGCGCCGATCGCCAACATGCGGCACGCGGCGCTGCTCGGGAAAGCGCGGGAGGCCGTGGCGCGGGCAGGGGCCGCGGCGGCGGACGGCGTCCCCGAGGAACTCGTCCTCGCCGATTTGCACGACGCGCGCGGGCGCTTCGACGAGATCACGGGCGCGCGCCCGCAGGACGAAATCCTCCGCGTCATCTTCGACCGGTTCTGTATAGGTAAATAAGTAAGTCCCTAATGTCCCTCAATCCCTTGGTCATGAAGCGGCACGAGATCATCGTCATCGGGGCGGGGCACGCCGGCGTCGAAGCGGCGTGGGCGGCGGCCCGCATGGGACGCGACGTCGCAATCTGCACGTTGACGATGGAGACGATCGCGCACATGCCGTGCAATCCCGCGATC
>DAIUEK010000046.1:0-6385 GCA_036845165.1 Vicinamibacterales bacterium
ACCGCAACGGCGATGCCAGCGCTTCGATCGGATGAGCGCCCGAAACGGGAACGTGCGCTGGAGCCTTGCGGAACCGCTCGACGGGAACTCCGCCATGCACGCGGAAGTCCGCCGCGCCCCATGGGCCGACGGTTTGCAGTTCCACGCGGCAGGCCCGGCGCGAACGCTGAATGGCGCCCGAAACACCGGCCGCAGCCGGGACGGCGGCGGCGGGAGGCCGGCGCGCCCACGGAAACCCGGCGCCGGGGCCGCAGGAGGTGTTATGCAACTCACACGATGGAATCCCTTCGGCGAACTCGACGAGATTCAGCAGCGGCTGAACCGGCTCTTCGTGGAGCGGACGGCGAAGTCCCCGGCGGACGCGTTCGCCGACTTCATGCCGGCCGTCGACATCCAGGAGACCGAAAACGAGTTCATCGTCAAGGCCGATCTCCCCGAGGTGAAGAAGGAGGAGGTCAAGGTGCATCTCCAGGACGGCGTGCTCGCGATCGAAGGCGAGCGCCGACAGGAGAAGGAAGAGAAGGGCAAGCGCTTCCACAAGGTGGAGCGTGAGTACGGGAAGTTCGTCCGCCGCTTCGCGATGCCGACCGACATCGACCCCGAGAAGGTGCGGGCGGAGTTCAAGGATGGCGTTCTGAACGTCTATCTGCCGAAGGCGCCGACGGCGAAGCCGAAGCTGGTCGACGTGAAGATCGTCTAAGTCACGCCAGCACGTGCTCACTCGAAGAGTCGAAGAACCGTTCTGTCTTCGACTCTTCGAGGGCGATTGACGACTGGATTGCATCGGCACGGCGTCGATCGCGTCGGAAGGAGTACCCCAATCGCAAATCGGCAACCGTCAGTCCGTGAATCGGCAATCACCAATCGGCAGTCGCCGATGATGCTTCGGTCCCTCTAGTGCGGGGGCGGGCTGCCGGGGCGCGGCGCCCGATCGGTGACGCGGTCGTAAAACCGCTGGCGGAACGACTCCGCGAGCGTGCAGTTGGAGCAGATCGGCCGGCGTGTCGCGAACGCGTCCGGCAGGTTCTGTGCGGGAACGTCGTCCCAGGTCATGGCCTCGTGGCTGACGGGATTCATGAGGCCCGGCTGCAGCGTCGTCGCGCCGGGCGGGTCGATCAGGCGCTGGCAGATGGCGCACCGCTTCCCCTCGAAGAAGCGTCTCGCCATGGTGCGGGCGCGGGTCCCGCCGGGCGATGCGGCGATCTGCGCGAGGCACAATTCGTCACAACCCAGGCGCCCCGGCCACCTCGAGCAGGCGGCGACCTTCAGGTCCGCCTTCTCCCGGACGGCGGTCGCCGCGGCATGGCCGATGTCGACCTTGACGGCGGCGAGCGTCTGTGTCTCCGGGCACGTCACGACGCGCGTGCCGCGCAGGCGCACCCATATCGCGAGCGCAATGCCTGCGTAGACCGCCAGGACGATTCCGAGTAACAGCAGGACGAATCCTTGCAGAGGCATGGATCGGGACCTTTCGCGTGCCGGTTCAACGCCGGGCGAGTGTTTCGTACAGCTTCCACCGCGAGTCGATGTCGTGCTGGGCTTGGGCCGCGAGGCGCGCCGCCGCGTCCGGATCGATCGTCTTCAGCGAGCGATAGCGTGTCTCTTCGTAGGCGTAGTCGGTGAACGCCATCGTCGGTTTCTTTGAATCGAGGACGAGCGGGAACCCTCCGTCCGCGTCCAGACGCGGATCGAACCGGAAGAGCGGCCAGTGCCCGCTTAGGACCGCCTTGCGCTGCTGCGACAGGCCGTCGCGGATCTCGATGCCGTGCGCGATGCAGTGCGCATAGCCGATGATGAGCGACGGTCCGGGATACGACTCCGCCTCGAGGAACGCGCGCACGGTCTGCGTGTCGTTGGCGCCGAACGCGACGTGCGCGACGTAGACATTCCCGTAGATCATGGCGAGCAACCCGAGGTCCTTCTTCCCGGTGCGTTTGCCGGCGGACGCGAACCGCGCCACCGCGCCGCGCGGCGTGGCCTTCGAGGCCTGGCCGCCGGTGTTGGAATAGACCTCGGAATCGAGCACCAGCACGTTCACGTCCGCGCCTGACGCGAGGACGTGATCGAGGCCGCCGTAGCCGATGTCGTACGCCCAGCCGTCGCCGCCGACGATCCAGACGGACTTCTTGACGAGGTAATCCGCGACGGCCACCAGGGCGGCGGCCCTGCCGGGACGCGAGCCGAGCACGTCTTTCAGGAGGTGGACGCGCTTGCGCTGCTCGAAGATCCCCGGTTCGTCGTGCTGATCGGCGTTCAGGATGGCCTCGGCGAGTCCCTCGGTGATGTCGGGCGCGAGCTCGCGTAAGAGCGCCCGCGCCCGTTCGGTATGCCGGTCGAGGCTGAGACGCATGCCGTAGCCGAACTCCGCGTTGTCCTCGAACAGCGAGTTCGCCCACGCGGGGCCGAGACCCTCGGCATTGCGCGTCCACGGGGTGGTCGGCAGATTCCCGCCGAAGATGGACGAGCAACCCGTGGCATTCGCGATCATCATCCGATCGCCGAACAACTGCGACGCGAGCTTCAGATACGGCGTCTCGCCGCAGCCCGCGCAGGCGCCGGAGAATTCGAACAGCGGCTCGAGGAACTGCGAGCCCTTGACGGAGGGCGCCTTCGCCTTCGCCCGGTCGCTCTGAGGCAGGCTGAGGAAGAAGGTGAAGTTCTCGCGCTCCTGCCGCACGAGCGGCGGCTGCGGCGCCATGCGCAACGCCTTCTGGCCCGTGCTCCTGCTCTTCGCGGGGCAGACCTGCACGCACAGATCGCACCCGGTGCAGTCCTCTGGGGCGACCTGGATCGCGTACTTCAGCCCCTCGTACTCGGTCCCACGGTAGTCGACGGCCTTGAACGTGGGTGGTGCGCCCGGAAGCAGCCCCGGCTCGAACGCCTTCACCCGCAGCGCGGTGTGCGGACAGACGAACACGCACTTGTTGCACTGGATGCAGAGCGCTTCGTCCCACACCGGAATCTCGTCGGCGATGTTGCGCTTCTCGTAGCGCGAGGTTCCCGTGGGATACGTGCCGTCCACGGGCATGGCGCTGACCGGCAATTCGTCCCCGTGCCCGGCGATCAGCGGCAACGTCACGGTGCGAACGAATTCGGGCACGTCGCTCGGAACGTCGTCACCCGTAGGCCCGACCTTCAGGTCGGGCGTGCTCGCAGAAGCCACAGCCTCGAATGGGAGTTCCCCGATCGGAACTTCGTGCAGTCCCTCGAGCGCCGCGTCAATCGCCGCGTAGTTTGCGGCCACAACGTCGTCGCCCTTCGCGGCGTAGGTCTTCTTCGCCGCCCGCTTGATGGCGGCGATGGCGGCCTCGCGCGGGAGGACGCCCGACAGGGCGAAGAAGCACGCCTGAAGGACGGTGTTCACCCGCTTGCCGGCGCCCGCGGCGGCGGCGACGCTCGAGGCGTCTATCGCATAGACCCGCGCCTGTTTATCCAGGATCTGCCGCTGTACGCCGGACGGTAGCGCCTCCCAGACCCGCTCCGCGGGATACGGGCTGTTCAGAAGAAGGGTGGCGCCCCGGGCTGCCCGGGCGAGCACATCGACCCGCGAGAGCAGGTTCCACTGGTGGCAGGCTACGAACCGGGCTTCGCGGACCAGGTAGGTCGAGCGGATCGGTCGCGGGCCGAAGCGCAGGTGCGACTCGGTGGTCGACCCCGATTTCTTCGAGTCGTACACGAAGAATCCCTGCGCGTACAGGTCCGTCTCTTCGCCGATGATCTTGATCGAGTTCTTGTTGGCGCCGACGGTGCCGTCCGATCCAAGACCGAAGAATACGGCCGTCGCGACGTCCTTGTCCTGCACCGCGAACTCGTGATCCCACGGCAGACTCGCGAAACTCACGTCGTCGGTGATGCCGACGGTGAAGTGAATGCGGGGCGATGGTTCGTCGAGCTCGTCGAAGACGGCCTGTGCCATCGCGGGCGTGAACTCCTTCGAGCCGAGGCCGTAGCGCCCGCCGATCACGCGCGGGAAGAACCGGAACGGAGCCTCGCCGGCCGACAGCGTTTCGCTGATCGCGGTGACCACGTCGACGTAGAGCGGCTCCCCGACCGCGCCAGGCTCCTTCGTCCGATCCAGCACCGCGACGTGGCGGACGGATGCCGGGAGCGCGCGGACGAACGGCGCCGCACTGAACGGGCGGAACAGCCGGACCTTGAGCAGCCCGACCCGTTCGCCACGCGCGTTGAGCGCCGCGACCGTTTCGCCCACCGCCTCGGCCCCCGATCCCATGATCACGATCACGCGCTCGGCGTCCGGGGCACCCTCGTACTCGAACAGGTGATATTGACGGCCCGTGAGGCGTCCGAACCGGTCCATCGCGGCCTGCACCAGCGCCGGACAATCCAGGTAGAAGGGGTTCGACGCTTCGCGCGACTGGAAGAAGACGTCCGGGTTCTGCGCGGAGCCGCGAAGCACCGGGTGGTCGGGCGACAGCGCCCGCGCGCGGTGCGCGGCGACGAGACGGTCGTCAATCATCGCCGCGATCACATCGCGATCGATTTCGTGAATCTTGGCGATCTCGTGCGACGTCCTGAACCCGTCGAAGAAATGCACGAACGGCACGCGGGACCCCAGCGTCGCCGCGTGCGCGACGAGCGCCAGGTCGTGCGCCTCCTGCACGGAGTTCGAGCAGAGCATACCCCAGCCGGTGGAGCGTACCGCCATCACGTCGCTCTGGTCGCCGAAGATCGACAGCGCGTGTGACGCGACCGCGCGGGCGGTCACGTGCAGCACGCAGGGCAACAGCTCGCCCGCGATCTTGAACATGTTCGGGATCATCAGCAGCAGGCCCTGGCTGGCCGTGAAGCTCGTCCCGAGCGCGCCCGCCTGCAGTGCCCCGTGCAGCGCCCCGGCGGCGCCGGCTTCGCTCTGCATCTCCGCCACGGCCGGCACCGCACCCCACAAGTTGGGGCGCCGTTCTGCCGCCCAGGCGTCCGCCAGCTCCCCCATCGTCGACGAGGGGGTGATCGGGTAAATCGCGATCACTTCGCTCAAGGGGTAGGCGATGCGAGCGGCGGCTTCGTTGCCGTCAACCGTCAGAAACGAGCCGACAAGGGTGTCTGTCATGCGGAGTCCCTTCCCAAGTGGATAAAGCAACCCATGTGCTGAACGGATTTCCACCGCATTCCTGCGGACGGGCGGCCGGCTGCCGGAGTTCCGGCAGGCGACCACGGCGCTGGGTCCGGCAAATGGCGGGTTTCCAGCGACGGATCCGCAGCTCCCGTCGGAAACCGGCGGAGATACGGTGTTTTCGCCGAAACCCCGGGCGGCATTCGCGTTGCTCAGATCGACGTGAACGGATTCATCCAGAAGGAGAGTCGTCATGCATCGCGCCGCCACCCCGTTCGATCCCCACACGGTCTCGCGGCGCGACTTCGTGAGGGTGTGCACGATGGCCGCGGCCGCGGTCGGCCTCTCCTCGGCCACCGCGGCGCAGATCGTCGAGGCGGCAAGCCGCGGGCTGAAGCCGTCTGTCGTGTGGCTGCACTTTCAGGAGTGCACCGGCTGCACCGAGTCGCTCCTCCGCACGTCGCACCCGGGTATCGCCGAGGTCATTCTCGATCTCGTGTCGCTCGACTATCACGAGACGCTGTTCGCCGGCGCCGGCCACCAGGCGGAAGCGGCGCTGCAGGACACGATCAAGAATAACGCCGGCAAGTACATCTGCGTCGTCGAGGGTGCGATCCCGACCAAAGACGGGGGCATTTACTGCCAGGTGGGAGACCGGACCGCGGTCGATATCCTGAACGACGTCGGATCGAAGGCCGGCGCCATCATCGCCATCGGATCCTGCGCGTCGTGGGGAGGCATTCCGTCCGCCGATCCCAATCCGACGGGCGCCACCGGCGTCCCGATGATCCTCAAAGGCAAGACGGTGGTGACGATCCCCGGCTGCCCTGCCAATCCGTACAACTTCCTTGGCGTGGTGCTCCAGTACGCGACGTTCGGCACGCTCCCGAAGCTCGACGATCGCGGCCGCCCGCTGTTTGCCTACGGCCGCACGATCCACGAGCACTGCCCGCGGCGGGCGCACTTCGACGCGGGCCGCTTCGCCACGAAGTTCGGCGACGAGGGACACCGCCAGGGCTACTGCCTCTACAAGCTCGGCTGCAAAGGGCCGGTGACCCACGCGAACTGTTCGACGCTGGCCTTTGGCGAGGTCGTCGACTGCTGGCCCATCGGCATCGGCCATCCCTGCGTCGGCTGCACGGAGCAGGAGGTCGCGTTCCGCATCCCGATGCACGCGACCGTGGAAATCGAGCGGCCGACGCCGCCCGACACGTACGCGCCCGTTCATGCCGACCAGGGACGGATCAGTCCCGCGGCGACGGCGGTCGCCGGCCTGATTGGCGGCGCGCTCCTCGGCGCCGGGTATGTCGCGTC
>DAIUEK010000046.1:6485-9029 GCA_036845165.1 Vicinamibacterales bacterium
CGATGAAAAGGGGGTGTGAGGGTGGGCATCACTCGACGCACGGCGCTCAAGGTCGCCCTCGCCGCGGCGGCCGCGTCGGTGGCGAAACCGGCTGCGGCGTCGGTCCCGCGTCCCGTGCCCGCCGACGCCGTCGGCCTCCTCTACGACACGACGAAGTGCATCGGATGCAAGGCCTGCATGGTCGCCTGCCGCGAGGCCAACGGCCTCGAGCCGGACACCAGCTGGTCGGGCGGCCTCTACCAGGCGCCGCTGGACCTGAACGCGAAGACCAAGACCGTCATCAAGCTGTACGACGACGGGGTGAAAAGCTCGTTCATGAAGGCCCAGTGCATGCACTGCGTCGATCCCGCGTGCGCGAGCGCGTGCATGCTCGGCGCGTACAAGAAGCGCGAGCACGGGATCGTCACCTACGACGTGAACTATTGCATCGGGTGCCGGTATTGCGAGGTTGCGTGCCCCTATGGCGTTCCGAAGTTCGAATGGTCCAAGGCGGCGCCGCGCATGGTGAAATGCGAGCTGTGCAATCACCGGCTCGCCCAGGGCAAGGAGCCGGCGTGCAGCGAGGTCTGCCCGCGCAAGGCCGTCATCTTCGGCAAACGTGACGACCTCCTCCGCGAGGCCAGGTCGCGCCTGGCGCAGAACCCGGGGACCTACATCCAGAAGATTTACGGCGAGAAGGACGGCGGCGGTACGCAGTGCCTCTACATCTCGCACGTGCCCTTCGAGCACATCGGTCTGCCGACGCTCACCGAGGAGTCGACGCCGACGCTGCAGCGCACGATTCAGCACAGCATCTACCGGGGCTTCGCGGCCCCCGTCGCGCTCTACGGCGTCCTCGGTTTCGTGATGCTGCGCAACCGCAAGAGCGGGGGAGGCGCGGAATGACCCCACAGGCGCGGCCGGGTCCGGCTGCGGAGCTGCCGCAGGCACATTTACCGCAGCCGATCGGTGGCCACATCCTCACCAAGCCGTTTCGCGTTCTGCTGGCGTTCTTCACGATCAGCGGCCTGCTGATTCTGGTCCGACTGGCGACCGGCCTCGGCACGATCACCGCGATGAACGACGGCTATCCGTGGGGCCTGTGGATCTCCTTCGACGTGGTGACCGGGACGGCGCTGGCCTGCGGGGGCTACGCGGTCGCGTTGCTCGTCTACATCCTCAACCGGGGGAAGTACCACCCGATGGTGAGACCCGCCGTGCTCACGAGCGCGCTCGGCTACACGCTTGCCGGCATGGGCGTCGGGCTCGACGTCGGCCGATGGTGGACCGTCTGGCGCGTGCCGCTCCTCTTCTGGCACTGGAACCTGAACTCCGTGCTGCTCGAGGTGGCGCTCTGCATCATGGCCTACACGTGCGTCCTGTGGATTGAGCTGACGCCCGCGTTTCTCGAGAAGGCTCGAGACATCGGGACCCCCACTGTCCGCAGGTTCGCGGACCGGATGCTGCCTGTCATCAACAAGGCGCTGCTCTGGATCATCGCCCTTGGCATCCTGCTGCCGACGATGCACCAGTCGTCGCTGGGTGCCCTGATGCTGATCGCGGGACCCCGCCTGCATCCGTTGTGGAACACGGCCTGGTTGCCCCTGTTGTTCCTGCTGTCGTGCATCAGCATGGGGTACCCCGCTGTCGTGTTCGAGGCGGCGCTCTCGAGTTGGTTGTTCAAGCGCGAGCCCGAACGGGTGATGCTGGCCGGGCTCGGCAAGGCGATCATCCCGTTTGCGGTCCTCTACCTGGGGTTGCGGGCCTACGATTGGATCGTCCGAGGGCAGCTGGGCGCGCTCTTCGCATTCGATCTGTACAGCGTGATGGCGCTTCTCGAGGTCGCGCTGACGCTGACTGCGGTGCTGCTGCTCGTCGGCGAGGCGCGCCGGCGCCGGCTGGGGAATCTGTTCCGCGCGGCGATGCTGCTGATGCTTGCGGGCAGCCTGTTCCGGTTCGACACGTATCTGGTGGCGTTTCGTCCAGGTGCGCACTGGTCGTACTTCCCGAGCGTCACCGAACTGCTCGTCACCTTCGGCCTCGTCGCCGGCGAAATCATGGCCTACATCGTCATCGTCAAGCTGTTCCCGATCATCACAATGGAGACGCATTCATGGCGCGCATCACCATCGATCCCGTGACCCGCATCGAGGGGCACCTGCGCATCGACGCGGAGGTGGACGGGGGAGTCGTGCGGAAGGCGTGGTCGTCGGGGCAGATGTTCCGAGGCATCGAGCGCATCCTCCAGGGGCGTGACCCGCGCGAGGCGTGGCTGTTCACCCAGCGGTTCTGCGGCGTGTGCACGACGGTGCATGCCATCGCCTCGGTGCGTGCGGTCGAGAACGCGCTGCAGCTCGAGGTGCCGCTGAACGCGCAGTACATCAGGAACCTGATTCTGGTGGCGCACGCGATGCACGACCACATCGTGCACTTCTACCACCTGTCGGCGCTCGACTGGGTGGACGTGGTGTCGGCGCTCAAAGCGGATCCGGCGAAGACGTCGCAGCTCGCCGAGAGCCTCTCGACGTGGCCCGGCAACAGCCGGATGCAGCTGACGGCTGTCCG
>DAIUEK010000047.1:0-9025 GCA_036845165.1 Vicinamibacterales bacterium
GACGACCGAACTCATCACGCGCGGCGCGCCGATCGGCGACGCGCGTGATGAGTTCGGTCGTCTTCACCGCGAGCCCCGCGCCCTTGGCCGCCTTGTCGAAATCCCCCGACTTCATCGCCGCGTCGATCGCCGACGCCTTCTGGCGCGCCGCTTCGATCGCCTTCTGCTTCAGCACGTCGTCGCGGACCTTCGACTTGACCTCGTCGATCTTCGGAATGTACGGATCCTGCCGGCCGGTGACGGTGATGAACGCGTAACCCTGCGGGGTCCGCAGCGGTTCGCTGACCTCGCCCTCCTTCAGCTGGAAGGCCTCCTGGCCGACGGACGGAGCCATCCCGATGCCCGCGATGGGCTCTCCCTGCAGGAAGAGGCCCGACTCGCCGCTCTGGAGGCCGCGCGCGCGCGCCACGGTGTCGAAATCCGACGGCTTCTTCAACTCGCCCGCGACCTGGTCGGCGAGCTTCTGCGCCGCGGCCTGGGCCTGCTCGTATTTCAACTGGTCTTCGATCTGGCCCCGCACCTCCGCGAGCGTCTTCGTTGACGCGGGCTTCTTATCGGTCACCTTGATGATGTGGTAGCCGAACTGCGTCTTGACCAGGTCGCTGACGTCGCCGGGCTTCATCGAGAACGCGGCCTTGTCGAACTCGGGGACCATCTTGCCCTGCGGGAAGTAGTCGAGATCGCCATCCTTTACCGCGCTACTTTCGTCCTGCGAGTTTTTCTTCGCCAGCGCCCCGAAATCCGCGCCGGCCTTGATCTTCGCGAGCAGATCCTCCGCCTGCTTCTTCACGGCCGCGTCGTCCTTGCCTTCAGTCTTGAGAAGGATGTGGCTGGCGCGGACCTGTTCGGGGGTCGAGTACTGCTGGATGTTGTCGTTGTACGACCGCTCGATCTGCTGGCCGGTGACCGTCGCGCGCTGGCGCAGGGCTTCCTGGTCGATGGTCAGGTAGCGGATCTTGCGCTTGTCGGCGATCTTGTAGGCGTCCTTGTGATCGTCGAAGTACTTGCTCACGTCGGCGTCGGTCGCCACGAGCCCCTCGCGGAACTTGTCGGCCGGGAAGTTCACGACCGCCAGCTTGACGCGCTCGTTGCGCTTCTTGAACTCGCTCACGACGTCGCTGTCCGCCACCGTCATCCAGCCGGTCAGCGCCGCCTGCAGCTTCTCGACGACGATGCTGCGGCGGACCTGCTCTTCGAACTCATCCGGGCGCATCGGCGGGGTCTGCATCCGGAGCAGCTGCCGGTAGCGCAGGTCGCCGATGAACTGGCCGTTCTCCTGGAAGGCCGGCAGCGACAGGATCCGCTCGCGGACCTCGGCGTCGCTCGCCTTGATCCCGAGGCGTTTCGCCTCCGCCAGGGACGCTTCCTCCTGGATCATCTGCTGGACGATGCGCTGGTCGATCCCCAGCTGTTTGAGCAGCCGGTCGTCCACGTTCGCCCCGTAGGACTGGCGATAGGCCTGCATCTGCTGCTGGTAGACGCGGCGGAACTGCGTGGCGGTAATCTCGCGCCCCTCGACGTCGGCCACGACCGCGTTCCCGGCCGCCGCGCCCGGCCCGCCGTCGCGCATGAAGCTGGGGATGTACAGGAGCACAAAAGAAACGACCACAATCGCCAGGCTCCACTTGAGCCAAGCTTTGTGGCGCCGCATCCGGTCGAGCATTGTCATGCTGTCGCAATACCTCAGTCGGGAAAACTCAAGTATGGCACGGTTTGGGTCACTTTCGGACGCCATGTCCGGACCCTCGGTGTGCTATATTTGCGGAGGATAGAAGGACTTAGAGGGATCCGGCATTCCGCAGCCACGTCTCCGCCGTCCGTCGGGCACGCGTCTGCCGGCCCGCGGTCAGCGAACACCGTCACCGTCCACCAGGGTGGACCTCGCCAGCCGCCTGCGGCCGTTGCAGAGCGCGCTGCGAAGTCGCCTTTCACGCGCAGACGTGCTCGCCGAAGTGATTCGCGAAGTTAATTCCACGCTCGATCCGGAACGGGTCGCCGATGCCATCGTCGCCCGCGCGGCGCAATGGCTGCCCGCGTCCGCATGGATCGTCTACGCGGTCGACAACGCCGGCGTGCGGACGTTCGGCGCGCGGGGTGTGACGGCGGCGCTGGAGCCCGCCGCGGTGGCGGTCGGGCAGTGGGTGCTGAAGCACGGCGCGGTGTGCGCCGCGATGAACGTGGCCGCGGATCACCGTTTCGGCGGCGGTGTGGTCGCCGCGGCGATCGCCTTTCCGCTCGAATGCCGGGGGCGCACCGTGGGGGCGCTCGTCGGCCTGGACAAGGGCGCCGCGTCTCGCGAGCCGCGGTTTGCGCCCCGCACGCAGGCGGCGCTTCTCTCGGCGCTCGAGCCCGGCGCGATCGCGCTCGATAACGCCTTGCGCGTGCAGCGCGCCGAGGCGCTCTCGGTTACCGACGACCTGACGCAGCTCTACAACTCGCGCTACCTGTCGCAGGTGCTGCGTCGTGAAACGAAGCGCGCCTCGCGCAGCGGCCGGCCGCTGTCGCTCCTGTTCATCGATCTGGACGGGTTCAAGTCGATCAACGACACGCACGGCCACCTGTATGGCAGCCGCGCGCTGGTCGAGGCCGCCGGGTTGATTCGCCTGAGCGCCCGCGAGACCGACGTCGCGTCGCGCTTCGGCGGGGACGAATTCGCCCTGATCCTGCCGGACACCGGCAGCGAAGGGGCGGCGGCCGTCGGCGAGCGTGTCCGCGACCGCGTGAACGCGCACCGGTTTCTTCAGGGCGATGGCCTGAGCATTCATCTGACCGTATCCGTGGGGGTCGCGACGCTGCCCGACGTGGCCGTGTCGACCGAGGGGCTCATCCAGGCGGCTGACGAGGCGATGTACCACGTCAAGGATCACGGGAAGAACGGCCTCTATATCTCGGGAAGTGGAAATGCTGAATTCTGAGCGTCGCATGCTGAACGACCTTCAGCAGTCAGCATTCAGCATTCGTCGTTTCACCAGGAGTCACTGTTGAGCCTACGGTCACTGTTTTCACTGTTCTCGAGCGATCTCGCGATCGACCTCGGCACGGCCAACACCTGTGTCTACGCGCGGGGCAAGGGCATCGTCGTCAACGAGCCCTCGATTGTCGCGATTAACAAGATCAACGGGCGCATCGAGGCGGTCGGCAAGGACGCCAAGGAGATGCTCGGGCGGACGCCCGGCAACATCGTGGCGATCAAGCCGATGAAAGACGGCGTCATCGCGGACTTCGAAGTCACCGAGAAGATGCTGACCTACTTCATCAAGAAGGCGCACAACCGGAACGTGTGGGTGCGCCCCCGCATCGTCATCGGCGTGCCCTCCGAGATCACCCAGGTCGAGAAGCGCGCGGTCAAGGACAGCGCGTACCGCGCGAAGGCGAGCGAGGTGTACCTCGTGGAGGAAGCGATGGCCGCCGCGATCGGCGCCGGCATGCCCATCACCGAGCCCTCGGGCAACATGATCGTCGACATCGGCGGCGGCACGACGGACATCGCCGTCATCTCGCTCGCCGGCATCGTCTACAGCAAGGCGGTCCGCGTCGCCGGCAACGAGATGGACGATGCGATCATTCAGTACGTCAAGAAGACGTACAACCTCCTCATCGGCGAGCGCACGGCCGAGGCCATCAAGATGGAGATCGGCTCCGCGTATCCGCTCGAAGAGCGCATGACGATGGAGATCAAGGGGCGCCACCTGATCGAAGGGGTCCCCAAGACGATCACCATCACGGACGAGGAAATCCGCGAGGCGCTCGCGGAAACGGTGAACGTGATCGTGGACGCGGTCCGCGTCGCGCTGGAGCGCACGCCGCCGGAGCTCTCGGCGGACATCGTCGACCGGGGGATCGTGCTGACCGGCGGCGGGTCGATGCTGAAGAACCTGGACAAGCGCCTGCGCGAAGAGACCGGCCTGCCGCTGGCGATGGCGGAAGACCCGTTGTCGTCCGTCGTGCTCGGCGCCGGCCGGATGCTGTCGGACTTCAACCTGCTGCGGAAGATATCGATTGACTAACGCGGTCTCGAGGATCGAGGGTCGAGGATCGAGGGTCGAGGGCCGCTGCGGCGTTGCCCCGAAACGATCCTCGCTCATCGGTCGTCGGTCCTCGGCGCCCGGCGACTGATGCTCGATATTCGCAAGAGGACCGGCTACCTGTTCCTGACCGTGATGATGGCGCAGGTCATCCTCGTGTCGGCGCAGGTGCAGTCGAAATCGGGGGTGCGGGTGCTGCAGGCGGTCGCCCTCGAGGTGTTCTCGCGCGTGGAGTTCGCCTCGTCCGCGGTGCTGAACGCGACGCGCCACGGGTGGGGCGATTACGTGGCGCTCCGCGGCGTGCGGGCGCAGAACGAGGAGCTGCGGCGGCGGGTCGCGGATCTGGAGGTCAGGCTGCAGCAGGAACATGCGCTCGCCGACCGGTCCCAGCGGCTCCAGCAGCTGATGGACTTCAAGTCGCAGGCCGCGATGCCGACGCTCGCCGCCGAAGTGATCGCGGGGAACCAGGATCGCGTGCTGCGGACCGTCACGATCGATCGCGGCAGCGCGGACGGCGTACTGGCGGACATGGCGGTCATCGCGCCGGGAGGAATCGTCGGACGGGTGATCGGGCCGGTCGCGCGGCATGCCGCGCGCGTGCAGCTCATCACCGATCGCAACGCCGCGGCGGGCGCGATCACCGAGCGCGGCCGGGCGGGCGGGATGGTCGTCGGGGCGGAAGCGAACCCGCCGCTGCGGATGGAGATGGTCTCCAACCTCACGGACGTGAAGGCGGGGGACAATGTGGTGGCCTCGGGCGCCGACGGCATTTTCCCGAAGGGGTATCTCATCGGGAGGGTCGAGCACGCGGAGCGCGGCAGCGGGCTGTACCGGTCGATCACCGTCAGGCCCGGTGTCGATTTCGCGAGCCTGGAAGAAGTGCTCGTCGTGCTCTTGCCGCCCCGTTCGGCGACGCGCGACGAGGCGGCGAAGTGAAGACGGCGGCGGTCGTCATCGCGATCGGCGGGGCGCTGGCCCTGCAGACGATGCTCTCGGGCCTGATGATCGGGGGCACGATTGCCGTCAACCTGGTGCTCGTCGCCGTGGTGTACCTGGCGCTGGCGTATGGCGCGGTGACGGGACTGCTGGCCGGGACGATCGGCGGCCTGGCGCAGGACGCCCTGGCGGGCGGGATCGTCGGCGTCGGCGGCATGTCGAAGACCGTGGTCGGGTTCCTGGTCGGCGTGCTCGGCGCGCAGTTCAACCTGTCGAGCACGGTGCCGCGGCTCGTGATGCTGGTGGCCGCCACGTTCGTGCACGAGGTGATGTTCGAGGCGCTGCACGCGCTCGTGGGGGGGCGTCCCTTCGGCCTGCAGTACTCGGCGACGCTGGTGCAGGCCCTGGTGAACGGCCTCGTCGGCGTGTCGGCGTTTCTCATCGTCGAGCGCGGCCCGGAAGCGATGCAGCGCCGACGGATGCAGCGGGGAACATTCGGGAAGAATCGGTTCTGAACTATGGCCACCACCAACCTGATGCCAGACGACCGCCGCAGCCTGACGACCCGGCTGTCGGTGGTGCAATACCTCGTCGCCGCGGCCTTCGCCGCCCTCGCGGTCGGCTTCTGGGTCTACCAGATTGCCGAGCACCAGAAGTTCAGGGACATGGCGGAGAACAACCGCCTGCGCAAGCTGCCGCTGCCGGCGCCGCGCGGGGTGCTGTTCGATCGCAACGGCAAGGTGCTCGTCGAGAACCAGAACACGATGAACATCGCGCTCGTGCGCGAGCAGACCCCGAACGTGCCGCAGGTCCTCCGGACGCTCGCGGCGGCCACCGGCGTCAGCGAGGCGCAGCTCAAGGACACGATCAACCGGCGCCGGCGCGAGGCGGCCTTTCGCCCCATCGTCCTCATTGAAAACGCGAGCCGCGAGCAGGTGATCGCGGTCTGGGCCAGGCGGCTCGAGCTGCCCGGCGTCATGTATCAGGAAGTGCCCTCGCGGCGGTATCCCGCGAGCGACATGGCCGCGCATCTCTTTGGCTACGTGGGAGAGGTGACCGACGCGCAGATGCAGCGCGACGAGTACGACGGGGTCGAGCCCGGCACGGTCGTCGGACAGGCCGGGGTCGAGCTGGCCTACAACAGGATGTTGATGGGCAAGGAAGGCACCAAGACGGTCGTCGTCAACAGCCTGGGACGCGAGATCATGGAGCTGGGCAAGCAGGATCCGTCGATGGGGCGCACGGTGCAGCTGACGATCGATTCGGACCTCCAGAAATCCATCGAGGACGGCTTCGCCGCGAGCGGCTTCAACGGCGCGGCCGTGGTGCTCGACCCGCGCAACGGCGAAGTGCTCGGATTCACGAGCCGCCCCGCCTACGATCCCAACGCCTTCGCCGCGGGCATCGACCGTGCGACGTGGGCGTCGCTCAACAGCGACGCGCTGAAGCCGCTGCAGAATCGGGCGCTCCAGGGCACCTACTCGCCCGGATCCGCCTTCAAGATGGCGGTCGGCCTCGCGGGGCTCGAAGAAGGGGTGATCACGCCGAGCTTCCAGGTGCACTGCGCCGGCGGCGCGACCTTTTACGGCCGCCACTTCGCCTGCTGGAAGAAGGGGGGGCACGGGGCGGTCGACTTGCGCCGCGCGATCGAGCAGTCCTGCGACGTGTACTTCTACACGGTCGGCAACATGCTCGGCGTCGATCGCATCAACAAGTGGGCGACGCTGTTCGGCCTCGGCGTGAAGTCCAATATCGATCTGCCGAACGAGCGCGTCGGGCTCGTGCCGTCGACCGCCTGGAAACGCGAGAAGATGCACGAGAAGTGGTATGCGGGCGAAACCATCTCGGTGGCCATCGGCCAGGGGCAGGTGTCGGTGACGCCGATCTCCATGGCGGTCTACGCCGCGACGCTGGCCAACGGCGGTACCCGGATCACGCCGCACGTGCTGAAGGCGGTCGACGACGGCACGGGCCTGAAGCCCGTGCCGGGTCCCGCTGCGCAGTCGAAGGTCGACGTCACGCCGGAAAAGCTCCAGGCCGTCCGCGACGGGATGTGGGGCGTCGTGAACGGCGGCGGCACCGGCGGCCGCGCGCGCATCGCCGGCCATGACGTGTGCGGCAAGACCGGGACCGCGCAGATGATCTCCAACGCGGGACGCCTCGCCTCCAAGAACCGCACCCTGGACCTGCGCGACCACGGCTGGTTCGTGTTCTTCGCGCCGCGCGACAATCCCACGATCGCCGGCGTCGTGCTCCTGGAGCACGGCATCCACTCCGCGAACGCGGCGTCGGTCGCGCACCACATCCTCGAGACGTACTTCGCGAAGCAGGACGGCAAACCGCTGCCCCCGCCGCCGACCCACGAGGATTTGCATCTCGACTACAAGGATCCGTACGCGCGGGGCGTGTCGACGGTCGTGGGCGGCGGGCAGCACTAGCCATGTTCGAGCGCCGCCTCTACTTCCACATCGACTGGGTGCTCCTCGGGGCGATCCTGCTGATCTCGGCGATCGGCGTCGCGATGATTTACAGCACGACGTACATCACGGCCGCCGCCGGCGGCCGCGCGGGCGACTTGGTGTGGACGCAGCTCTACGCGCTCGGGCTCGGCCTCCTGGCGCTGCTCGTGTGTCTCTTCGTCGACTACCGGATGCTCGCGGAGCACTCCCTGGTCGTGTACGGCTCCCTCCTCGTGCTGCTCATCTTCGTGCTCGTCAAGGGGCAGACGCAGATGGGAGGGCAGCGATGGATTCCGATCGGACCGTTCCACCTGCAGCCGTCGGAGTTCGGCCGCATCGCCGTGGCGCTCCTGCTGGCGATGTATTTCGCCGAGAACCGCCGTGGCGCGCGTAATACCAGCGACCTTATCATCGGCGGCGTCTTCACGGGGATCCCGCTCCTGCTCATCGCCAGGCAGCCCGACCTCGGCACGGCGGTCACGCTCCTCCCGGTCCTCATCGGCGTCGCGTTCCTGGCCGGCCTGCGCCTCCGGCTCCTCGCGGTCCTGGCGATGATCGGCATCCTGGCGGCGCCGATCGCGTGGAAGTTCGCGATGAAGGACTACCAGCGCACCCGCATCGAGATGTTCCTGGATCCCGAACAGGATCCGAAAGGCGCGGGGTACCAGACGATCCAGGCCCGCGTGACCGTCGGTTCCGGCGGCCTCACCGGCAAGGGCTTCAGGCACGGCACGCAGGGGCAGTACAAGTTCCTGCCCGTCGCCCACAACGACTTCATCTTCTCGGTCCTCGCGGAAGAGCAGGGTTTCATCGGGGTGCTCACCGCCTTGGGCCTCTATCTGTTCGTGATTTTGCGTTCGCTCGAGGCGGCCCGGCTGGCGAAAGACCGCCTCGGCGCGTATCTGGTGGGAGGCATTATTTCGGGGTTTGCGTTCCAGGTGATTTACAACGTGACGATGTCGGTCGGCCTCGCGCCGGTCAAGGGGATCACGCTGCCGCTCATGAGTTACGGCGGCTCGTCCCTCATCGCATCGCTCGCGGGCTTTGGCCTCATCCTCAACGTGCGGATGAGACGGTTCACAAATTAGCGCCGCAGAAAAACATGGCCGCGGACAAACACCGAGCAACTGCGACAGACACACACAGAAGAACACAGATATCCGTGTTGTTCAGTGTTCGTCTGTGGCGGATGTTCCGTGTTCTTCTGGCGGCCCCGTTCCGCGGCTGGAGTGTTGTCCATGAACAAGGAGATGATCATCTCCTCGAGCGCCCACGACACGCGCGTGGCCATTCTCGAGGACGACCAGGTCGTCGAGATCTTCATCGAGCGCGAGAATCAGCGCGGTGTCGTCGGCAACATCTACAAGGGACGGGTCTCGAAGGTCCTCCCGGGGATGCAGTCGTCGTTCATCGACATCGGGCTCGAGCGCGACGCCTTCCTGTACGTCACTGAAGTCATCAACACCGTCGAGGAGTTCGAGCGCCTCGCGGGGGACGACGACGAGGACGAAGACGGAAGACGGAAGGCGCCCGCCTCCACCCGCGGAACCGATCCCGCGGGCTCCGGCGAGGCCTCGCCGGAGCCGCTTCGCGGCGAAGGCGGGG
>DAIUEK010000048.1:0-8948 GCA_036845165.1 Vicinamibacterales bacterium
TCCACGAGCGCGTAGCGGACCGGATCCTTCGGATCGATCCAGATGTCGTGGCAGTCGCCGCAGCTCGCCTGGCCCTGCGTGAAGGCGAACTGGCCGCCGTTTCCGCTGAAGTTTTTCCCGCCGTCCTGCGACCGGTGCATGCTGCTGCTCATGATGAAGATGTCGTCGGGGTTCTGCGGGTTCACGACCATGCGGATGTAGTACCCCGCGCGGCCGATGAGCGAGCGATCCCAGCTGACGACCTTCCACGTGGCGCCGGTGTCGTCGGAGCGCCACACCGAGCCCTGGTCCGCCGTCTGGATCAGCGCATACATGCGCTTGCCGTCGGAGGGCGCGATCTGGACGTCGACTTTGCCGTACGGCGACTTCGGCATCCCGGTGGTCATCTTCGTCCACTTCGCGCCGCCGTCACGCGTGAGATACACGCCGCTGCCGGGGCCGCCGCTCTTCTCCACCCACGTGTGCTGCTCGACCTGCCACGTGCCGGCGAGGAGCGTGTCGGGGTTCTTCGGATCCATCGACAGGCCGGAGCAGCCGGTGTTGGGATCCACGAAGAGGACGCGCTGCCAGTTGGCGCCGCCGTCCGTCGTCTTGAAGACGCCGCGTTCTTCCTGCGGGCCCGTCAGGCGCCCCGAGGCGCAGACGTAGACGGTGTTCGGATTGGTCGGGTGAATAATGACGCGCGCGATGCGGCCGGTCTCCTTCAGACCCATGTTCGTCCAGGTCTTACCGGCGTCCTTCGACACATACACGCCGTCACCCATGACGTCGCTGTAGCGGATGACCCACGGCTCGCCCGTGCCGACCCAGAGGACGTTCGGATCGGAGTCGGCGACGGCGATGGCGCCGATCGCCGCGACGGGCTGGTCGTCGAAAATCGGCACGAAGGACGTGCCGCCATCGGTCGATTTCCACAAGCCGCCCGACGCGGAGCCGAGGTAGTAGGTGTTGGGATCGCCGGGCACGCCCGCGACTGTGGCAATACGCCCCGCCGGCGCCGGTCCCATGTAGCGGAACTTGAGCGGCTCGGGGGTGCTCGTGGGCTGGGGGCCTTGCGGTCCGCCTCCGCGCTGGGCGGACGCCACGACTGAAAGCGCCACTGCGGAGAGCAGGGCGACGGAGAACCTGGTGCGCCATGCAAACGTATTCATGGCGAGAACTATAGCAAAGTTGCCAGTAGCCAGTTCGCAGCTGCCGGTGACAGTTCCCGGTTGCCAGCTTCCAGCTGCCAGCCGAAAAACAGAGATCTTCGCTGCCTTTGCTGGAAGCCGGCTACTGGTAACGGGAAACGGGTAGCTGGAAACTCGAAACTGGCTACGGCACCGTGAACCCCTTGAACACGTAGGTGGCCCCGGCCGTGAAGCCGAAGCTTGGGTCGCGCGAGGTCATCCCGAGCAGGATCCCGGCGTCGAGTCGCACCGTTCCGCGCGTCAGCCGGCCGCCGACGCGCATCATCGCGCGGCTCTCGGTTCCCACCGGAGGCGTCCCCCCGCGCGTGTTCGCCCGGCCGTTGATTTCACCCACCACTTCCATGCCTTCGCGGACCGCGCGGGCGACTGACACGCCATAGTCCAGGACGTCGTTCTGATTGTCGCCGCGGGTCGGGTCGCCGAGGATGCCGAGCCCGACGTTGCCGACGATGCGGATCGACCGCACGGTCTTGCCGATGAGCACCTGCGCGTGAAAGTCGGTGGTGTCGAGGCCAAGGCCGCTCTCGTTGCCCGCGTTCGGCAACCGCGTGGCGAACCGGACCGCGAAGGCCGGATGCCCTGGCGTCTCGGCGACGACGCGTATCTTGGTCGCCAGCACGATGTCTTCGACATCGTGGGTGGTGTCGCCGGTGAAATTGATCATGCTCGCGAGGGGCCCCGGGAGACGATTCGTCACGGACAGGCGGTTATAAGGTCCGCCGTCAAGTTGCAGCTCGGCGATCGAGCTGATCCCGACGCTGACGCCGAGGAGCGGCGCGCGCAGGAGATTCCCCTGCAGGCCCGACAACGGAAACAGGACGTTGTGTCCGTAGTCGAAACCCCCTTCGATCAGTATCAGGCCCGAGCCGATCGTCTCCGGGTCTTCCGTCACGAGCGGCCGCTGCTGCGCCGCCGCGGGCGCCGTCATCAGCAGACACGCCATCAGTGTCGCCCATCCCAGTGTCCGTGTTCTCAATCTACCCTCCGTGCTGTATTGGACGTCCGAACCGTGTCCTTCGTTTGCCCGGGCCCCCGGGGTCAGGTCTGCAAATGGATCGACCAAGGTGCCAGGTCTATCTATTTCTTTGCCAATTGCACAGGAATCTGAAGACCTGGCACCGGTCGATCCATCATTTGCAGACCTGACCCCGGGAGACGCCGGTCGAGCAGGTGACGGGGGGCGACGTTGCCAAGGGCGCGCAGGATCGAGCTCTTGATCTCCGGGTGCTCGACCTCGAGCTGCGCGATCAGGCGCTTCATGCGCTGGCGCTGCAGGCTCAGGTCGCCGCAGGCCGGACAGCAGCACCCGATGATCGGCAGGTCGGCCTCCTTCGCGTAGGCCCGCGCCTCGGACTCGAGGACATACACCAGCGGACGGATGACGACGTGCTCCCCGTTGTCGGAAACCAGGCGCGCCGGCATCGCCTTGATGGCGCCCTGGAAGAAGACATTCAGGAGGAGCGTCTCGATGAAGTCGTCCGCATGATGACCGAGCGCGATCTTCGTGGCGCCGACGGTCTTCGCGAGACGATAGAGCGCGCCCCGGCGCAGGCGCGCGCATAGCGAGCAGGGGGTCGCGCCCCCGTCCAGGATGTCTTCGATCGTCTCGCCGATGTTCGTGTGCTCGACGTGCAGCTCCCAGCCGCGCGCGGCGCAGGTCTCGGTCAGCGTGTGGTGCGCGTAGTCCTCGTAGCCGGAGTCGATGCTGACGGCCACGAGCGAGAAGTCGATCGGCGCGCGCTGCCGCAGGACGTCGAGGATCTGGATCAACGCCCAGCTGTCCTTGCCGCCGGACAGCCCGATCATGACGCGATCGCCGTCCTCGAGCATCGAGTGCTCGGTGATCGCCTTGGTCACCTTCTTGGCTATTCGCGTTTCTAACTCTGATGTGTAGGGCATGGGAACACGATCACCAGATCATATGAGGAGTTGCCGCACCGCGTCGGGCCACGTCAGTTTCGCGCCCGCTTCGAACGCCGCGGCTCCCATTGTCTTCGCCAGCGCCTCGTCATCCACGAGCCGCCGCATCGCGCGACCGAGCGCCTCGGGGACCGGCTCGCAGAGCAAACCGTTCACGCCCTCGCGCACAAGTTCGGCCGGGCCACCGGAGTCGCGACAGGTGATGACCGCCTTGCGCGACGCGAACGCCTCGACCGTGACGAAGCCGTAGTCCTCCTGGAACGGCGGAAAGCAGACGGCGCGGCACGTCGCCAGCTGTTCGAGCAGTTGTTCATCGGTCAGCCGACCCACGAACGTGATCCGGCTCGCGGCGCCGAGCTCGGACGCCAGTCTCTCGAGCGCCGGCCGCTCTTCCCCCTCACCCGCGATCACCAGGCGAATCGCGTTCGCCGGCGGGGTCGCGAGGGCGCGCACGAGCAGATCCGCGCGCTTCAAGCGCGTCAGGCGCGACACGAACAGGAACTGCGGGCCGTACGCCTCACATCGGTACGCGCGCTGCGGCGCGGGCGGATACAGGACCGTCGACCGCAGCGACTGCCACGCCGCGATCCGCTGCTGCACCGTCCGCGACTGCACGTAGAGCTTCGTCAGGTGTGTGAGCAGGTACCTGTCCGCCGCGTGAATGAACGTCTTGCGGACCTGCTCCTTCAGCCGTCCCTGGGGACTCAATGTCGCGCTGAACGTGTCCCACAGGTCGTAGTACTCGCGCATGGTGTGGTTCAACCAGCAGACATGCCGCGGATGACGAACGGCATAGCTGGGCCAGCGGAGGCTGATCACCTGGTCGATCGGGCGCCCTTCGCTGGACGTCACGTCGGTGAGCCAGGTCGCCAGGTACGCCGACGCCTGCCGGCCGAACCGGTTCTGCGGCGTCACGAGGATGTCCGCGTCGTGCCCGCTCTCGCGCAGCGCGCGCGTCAACTCGCGCGCGATGACCATGTGTCCCCCCTCGGCCATCGGCGGACTCGACGTGACCACGGCGATCCTCATTGCGGGCGTGCTTCCAGCATCGGCTTGACGCGGACGCCGAGATAGCGCGCGTCAGTCGCCTTGGGGTCGTAGAAAATCGGCGTAAAACCGCTCGTGCTCGAGACCGCCGCGAGCCACGCGAGGGCGTGGACCTCCTTCTCGTACGGCAGCCCCGGCGGCATCGCCATGGTCACCTGCTGTGTCTCTCCGGCGACGAAGTGAAGGCTCTGGCAATGTCCGGCGATGCACATCGTGACGTCCGCCGCCACCGGGCCCGCGGCCACGCTGAAGATCGCCCGGCGGATCGGCTTGTCGGTCTTGATGATGAACTCGGCGCGCGACTCCCCTCGCGTCCAGAAGCTTCGGTCCTCCTCGCGGCCGTACGCGTTGTCGTCGAGGAAGTAGATCTGGAAGCCCGGATCCCCCTGGGTGTCGCCGAACCACAGGCGAAAGTGCTCGGGGTCGGTGTTGACCGGGAGATCGTTGACGAGCGTCAGTTCCACCGGCAGCAGGCGCAGCGGGCCGGTCTTCGCATTGTCCGCCGGGCGAAACGACGCGACAAAGGGGTTCAGCACCATCGGCGCGGCAAACAGGCCGCCGATCACCCACGGGGCAAGGGCAAGCGAGAGCGACTCGATCGGCGGCAACAGGAACAGCATCACGCCGTAGCCGCTGAAGAAATAGCGGTTGCCCACACCGCCGCCGCTCCACGTATACGGCGTGGCGACGACGAAGATCAGGCCCTGCGCGAGCGCGGACGCGAGCACCAGCCACTGCCACGCGGGTCGCCGACGCGGCGCGGCCAGGAGAGCGAGCATGGCGAAGAACCCCGGGAAGAAGTAGCCAAGCATGCCCGCGTGACGCCCGACGAAGAAGTACTCCAGGTTGTGCGCGAGATTCGACGTGAACGTCCGCGGATTGAAGATGACGTTCGACAGCACCGTTTCCCGCGACTTCGACACACCGAGCTCGTTCGTCGTCACGTCGTTCTGAAACGGAAACTCGAAGTAATACGACTTCCGGTCGCCACCTCCCTGGTAATTCCAGTCGCCGGTGATCGCGAGGTTGATTGCGAACAGTCCGCCGGCGATCGCCGCGAAGACCACGCCGGTCGTGACGACCGCCGACCACCGCCGGGACCTGAGCTGCCAGATGACGATCGGCACGAACAGGAGCGCCGCCGTCGGCTTGGAGAAGGTCAGGACTCCGAGCAGGACGGTCGCGACGAGGTCGCTGCGGGAGGTGAACAGCCACGCGGTGCCGCGAGGGGATCGCTCCGGCGACGCCACCTCTTTATAAAGCCAGCAGAAATACGCCAGCATCGCCAGGGAGAAGTTGAACACCTCCGGCATGATCTGGACGACGTACACCGGCACCACGCTGGCCATGACGAACGACGCGGCCAGAATCGCGGACGGCCACGCGCCGGACCGCGCGTGCAGGAAGAGGTACCCGCACAGAAGCGCCAGCGCCAGCATGACGGCGTTCAGCAGCAGGAACCCGTTGGTCCCGAATAGCAGGATGAACGGCGCCGCGAACAGCGGATACATGAACGACTTGCCGTAGAAGTAGCGCCGCTCGTCCGGATCGGCGCCGCCGTTGAGCGTCCGCCCCTTCTTCAGGAAGACGCCCGCGGGCCCGCCCGGAAACTCGCGCCACACGCGGACCAGGTCTTCCTTCCGATACTCGAGGTCCCCGTCGTGCACGAGGCTGAGACCCATCATGTAGTAGGTCGCCTCGTCACTCTTGAACCCGTACGCCGCCTTCGGGAAATTGACGGTCAGCGCGAGCGTGCCGTAGACACAGAACAAGATGGCGGCGAGGACGAGCCCTGGCCTGAGCGTCACGCGGCGGCCCCACCGGTGAGGAACGAGAGATCCGCCGTCAGCACGCCCTGGCGCTTCGTCGAACGCGACACCTGGTGCAGGAGGTCGTACAGCCGCTCCATCTTCCGGACGAAGGCGGCGATGTCGTACTGCTGCCCCGTGACGCGCGCGTGCACCGACAGCCGCGCGCGATCCTCGGGGCTGTCGATCAGCCGGACGATGGCCGCCGCCAGCGCGGGCGCGTCACGCCTGGGGACGATGACGGCGTCGTGCCCGGCGGTCAGCACGTCGACCAGTCCGTCGGCATCGGTGGCGACGATCGACTTCCCCATCGCGAGCGCTTCGAACACGGTGAGCGGCGTCCCTTCCCAGAGCGACGGAAAGACGCTGATGTCGAAGGCGGAGACCGTTCGCGCGACATCCTTCGTGAAGCCCCCGAAGACGAACCGATCGCCGAGTCCCAGCGCGCGCGCCTGCGCTTCGAGCTCGGACCGGAGCGGCCCCTCCCCGAAGAGATAAAAGCGCGTCTTGGGACGCTGCTGCAGAACCGCCCGGGCCGCCTCGACGAGATACGAGTTCCCCTTCGAATCGTGGAGCCGGGTGACGGTGCCCACGACGAACTCGTCCGGCGTCGCGCCAAGCTCGTGCCGCGCGGCCGCGATCTCCTCGATCGTGCGCGTCCGGCTGAACTCCTCGAGCGGCACGCCCAGGTATACGACCTTCACGCGCTCGGGCGGCAACTGCCGCGCCTTGATGACGAACGCCGCCGTGCTCTTCGACACCGCGATGGCAATGTCCGTCGCCGGCGCGAGCAGCCGGTCCGCCACCTTCTGGAACCACGGCGTGTCCGTGAGATTTGCGTGCTCGTGGAGGATCGTCGGGATGCCCCGCATCATCCCCGCCAGCCGCCCGAACGTCGTCGCGCCATATCCGTGGAGGTGCAGGATGTCGGTCTGCTGCCGGTCCATGACCTTGAGCAGCGCGGTCAGCGTGGCGGGATCGAACTTCGACTTGTGCAGATACGAGATGTCCACACCCAGCGACTCGAGCGTCTCTTCCGACAAATCCTTCTTGCGCAGGCTCACCAGGGCGACGTTGTAGCGGGCCGGATCGAAGCGCGGAATCATCCAGCTGAACAGGCGTTTGACCCCGTGCATCCTGGAGCCTTCCCAGCCAAGGTGATCGCAGACCTGGAGGACGTTCAGCTTCTTCACGCCTGCCTCGCCGGAGCCGCCGAGCGGCGAAGGCGGGCTCACGCGCCCACCGCCCCGTCGCGGCGGCCCACCACGCGCGCCGGGATCCCGACGGCGATCGCCCCGTCGGGCACCGCCTCGCGCACGACCGCGCCCGCGCCGACGATCGCGCGATCGCCGATCGCCACGCCGTCGAGGATCTTCGCGCCCGCCCCCAGCCATGCGCCGGCGCCGATCGCGACGCCGGATGACCGGCGACCCTGAGCGAGCACCGCCGCGGAGGGATCGCTGAAGTCATGGTCGCCGCCGATGACGTAGCAGTACGCCGCCAGCAGCGTGTCGCGTCCGATCGTCACCTGGCTCGCCGAGAACAGCTCGCAGTTGAAGCCGATGTTGGCCCCGTCGGCGATGTCGATATCGCCGTTCTTGCACGACAGGATCGTGTTCCTCCCGACGAAGACGCCGCTGCCGATCGTGATGCCGCGATTACCGTCCCCCTTCGCGTCGATCAGGCAGTTGTCGTCGACGACCACGTTGTCGCCGATCCGGATCTTGTGCGGATGTCTCAACACCACGTTCTGCCCGAAGATCACGTTCCGTCCGCACGCGCCCAGGAGCACAGGGAACAGGGTCTTGCGCAGCGCGAGCCCCAGCGCGCCGGGGACGTTCTGCGAGAGCAGCTGCACGAGCTCGTGCTTCACCAGCGCACCCCAGCCGGGACGCCCCACGACGAGCGCCGAATATTTCTCGCGCGCCGACTGCCCGCCCGAGAACAGCTGATCCTGCGCCCTGGGGATCTCAGACATCTGAAAGTTTGCAGTTCACAGTTTGCAGTTCACAGCGTTGGCAGTTAGCCGTTAACTATCAACTTCCGGCCCGCTCCACCGGCAGGGCGGGTTATATGATAAGCCCCCGGATGCCCGAACAGCACACCGCGTCGGCCGCCAGACGCCGGGAGCGGTGGATCGTCCTCGCGATCGTTCTCCTGATCGTCTTCTGCCGGTCGGCCATCTTCGTGTTCCGGCCCGAGTCCTACTTCGACGCCGACCAGGGCGTCTTCGGCTTGATGGCCAAGCACCTGGCCGAGCGGCGCGCGTTCCCGCTGTTCATGTACGGCCAGAGCTACATCCTCGGCGTCGAGGCCTGGATGGCGGCGCCGCTGTTCGCGATCTTCGGTGTGTCCGCGACGGCGCTCAAGCTGCCTCTTCTCGCCATCAACCTCGTCGTCGCCGTCCTGCTGCTGCGGACCTTCGAGCGTGAGATGGGACTGCGGCCCTCCGCCGCGGCGATCGCCTCCATGCCCTTCGTGCTCCCCTCCGTGGCGATGGCGGCGGTCTTCGTCGAGCCGAGCGGCGGGAACCTCGAGCCGTACTTGTATGTCCTGCTGATCTGGCTGACGCGCACCCGGCCGATCTGGTGCGGCCTGATTTTCGGCATCGGCTTCCTCCAGCGTGAATTCACGCTCTACGCACTGGCCGCCGTCCTCTGCATCGAGGCGTTCGATCGGACGCTCTTTACCCGCGAAGGACTCCTGCGTCGTGGCGCCATGCTCGGGTCTGCCGCGGCAACCTGGCTCGCGGTCCAGGGCCTGCGGCCGTTCTCGTCGGGCAGCGGTCCGGGAACGACGATCGCCAACCTGTATGGCGCCTCGAACAACATCCTCGAGCTTGCGACCCGGACCTGTTTTTCCCCGGCGACCGCGCTGACCGGCGTCGGACGTCTGTTCGCGATCCACTGGCCGGAGCTGCTCGGCACGGCGCCTTACCCGCTCGCGGCATTCGCGTAGCAGCCGGTGCTACCAGTGGTCGGGG
>DAIUEK010000049.1:0-4485 GCA_036845165.1 Vicinamibacterales bacterium
CAATCCTTTTTCACTCGCGCGCGCGAGCGTCGTCGAATCCACGATGGCTCCCGCCGCGTCCGTCGGTCCGTCGATCCCGTCCGTTCCCACGCTCGCCAGGGCGCAGGCGCCGAGATCGCTTAGGCCGGCGGAGGCGGCCAGCGCAAACTCCTGGTTCCGGCCCCCCGTCCCCGCCTGGCCCGACAAGGGAAGCGTCACGGTCGTCTCGCCAGAGGCGACGACACACAGCGGACGTCCGCGCTCACACGCGATCGCGCGCGCGCGATCCACGAAGTCACGCGCCGCCCCCGACGCCTCCCCCACCGTGGCCGGCCCGAGCCGCTCGACGATGTAGCCCCTCGCCGCCGCTTCGGCGCAGGCGCCATACATCGCGTCGCGCCGCGAGCCCGCGAGGACGAACTGCGCGCCGGACAGCCGCATGTCCCCGGGCTTGATCGTGTCGCTCACCTCGCCGCGTACGCCCCGCGCGAGTCGCTCGCGAATCGCCGCGGGCATCGCGTCCAGCAGTCCCGCGGCTCGAAGCGCGCGCTCCGCGTCCGCGAACGTCGTCGGATCGGCGACGGTCGGCCCCGACCCGATGACGGCGGGATCGTCCTCGATCGGCCCGTGGACGTCGGAGATGGCGAACGTCATCGAGCGGCCGGCCGCGATCGCCAGCTGCCCGCCTTTGACCTTCGAGATGTGCTTCCGGACGGCATTCATCCCGGCGATGGCCAGGCCGCTGCGCAACAGCAGCGCCGTGACCGCCGCCTTGTCGGCGAGCGTGACCCCGTCGGCGGGGACGGCGAGCATCGCGGACGCGCCGCCCGAGAGCAGCACAATCAGGCGCTCTTCACGCGCACGACACTCCGCCGCCAGCCTCAGGGTGCGCATGCCGGCCGCGACGCTCGCCTCGTCTGGCACGGGATGACTGCCGCCGGCGACTACCACCTCCCGCACGCGTCCGGCATGCGCGCGCAGGAAGGCGTCGGTCATCGGCTGCGCGGCTTTGCCCGCGGCCACGATGTTCACGGGACGGTCGGACGGTGCGGGATGATGAGACAGGGCGCGCGAGAGGAGCACCTGCGGATCGCAGGCGCGGAGCGCGGCCTCGAGCATCGCGCGAAGATCGGTGCGCAGCCGCGCGAGCAGGGCCGGGTCCGGGGGCGTGTTGTTCAGTGAAGCTTCTGGGGATCGGACCAGGCGGACAAGCCGGTCACGATGTCGAACTTGCGAAGCAGCGTGCTCATCACCTGGTCCGCGTCGTCCTTGGCGCAGATGCGTTCGAGCTGGTTCAGGATCCGCGCGATCGCCAAGTCGGCCTCGGTGATGGCGCGCTCGGAGTAGTACTCGCGCTGTTGCGCGAGACATTCCCTGTGCTTGATGAACTCCTCCCGATAGAAGTCGGCCAACAGTACAGGTGCGCGCGAAACAAGTGCGCTCGAAATCCCCGCCGGGCTGACAAAGCGTGCTGCCATGCGACTCCTCGCCTGGGACATACTCGGGTGGATGGATCGAGTCTAGACGGGTCTCCGGGGTCTGTCAACGGAATGTAAAGCTCAACGGACCCCCTTCGCCGCCACGAAACCGCCGAGGCAGCCCAGGGCCATTCCCCCCACGATCAGGAGGAGGAGAAGCTGAGTCGGCACGAACGCCATGCCCGTCAGCCCGACAGCATCCGCCATGACGGCGCCGAACCGGGCGCGGATGCCCGCAAACGTCGCCAGCAGCAGGCCGACGGCGAGTACGGCCCCCATGCCTCCCTGGATCAACCCCTCCGCGATGAACGGGCCGCGGATGTAGGCGAACGGCGCGCCCACCAGCTGCATGATTTCAATTTCGGCCCGCCGGGCGAGCGCGGCCAGGCGGACGACGTTCGCCACCGTCAGCGCGCTCGCGACCGCCATCAGCAGGACGATCACCAGACCAACGGCCCGGATGACGCGAATGGTCGCGTTCAGCCGCGCAATCCAGGTGCGGTCGTACCGCACATCGGCCACCCCCCCGATGCCGGTGAGCGCCGTGATCATGTTGTCGATCGCGCCGGTCGCGTTTTGCGCGCGCGGGTTCAGCTTGACCGCGAAGGACGCGGGGAAGGGGTTCCGCTCGAGGTCCGCCGCGGCGGACGCCAGGTCGGGAAAGTCCCTCGCGAATTCGCGCCGCGCCTCCTCCTTCGAGAAGAACTGGATGGACGCGGCCAGCCCGCTCCCCGTCAGCATCTGGTTGAGGGTCGCGATCTGATCCTGCTGCACGTCGTCGCGGAGGTAGACGGCGAGCTCGGCCGAATCGCTCCAGCGGCCCACGATGCGCTGCAGGTTCGTGTTGATCATGAGGAAGAAGCCGAGCACGAACAGGCCGGCGGCGATCGTCAGCATCGACAGCATCGCGGCGCGCCGGTTGCGCCACAGGCTCTCGGCCGCCTCGCTGAAGAAATACTGCAGGGAACGGAACACTAGGTGGCCTCCACGACGCTGCCGTGGTCGAGCGAGAGCGTCCGGCGCCCGACGCGGCGAATCAGCTCGCGGTCGTGCGTGGCGACGACGACGGTCGTCCCGCGCGCGTTGATCTCGCGGAAGAGGTTCATGATTTCGAGCGACAGGTCCGGATCGAGGTTCCCCGTCGGCTCGTCCGCCAGGATGATCACCGGGTCGTTCACGAGCGCGCGGGCGATCGCGATGCGCTGCTGTTCGCCGCCGGAGAGCTCCATCGGGTAGGCGTTCATCCGGTGCTGCAGGCCGACCCATTTCAGCACCTGGAACGTGCGGCGCTGCTGCTGCGAGGGGGCCATGCCGAGCACGCGCGGCACGAACGCCACGTTCTCGAGCACGGTTTTGTTCGGCAGCAGCTTGAAGTCCTGGAACACGAAGCCGAGGGACCTGCGGTACGCCTGCACCTGGCGCAGCGACAGCTTCGAGAGATCGCGGCCGCCGACGACGAGCCGCCCTTCGGTCGGAATTTCCTGCCGGAGCAGCAGGCGGAGGAGCGTGGACTTGCCGGCGCCGCTCGGACCCGTGAGGAAGACGAACTCTCCCTTGTCGATGCGCAGCGACAGCTCGCGGACGGCATACACGCCGCGGCTGTACATCTTCGAGACCCGCTGCGCGTCGATCACGGCTGCGTCCCCGCGGGCCCGCCCAGCACGCGCCTGAGGCTCTCGTTGACGCGCGCGGGATCGGCCTTGCCGGCCGTCGCTTTCATGACCTGGCCGACGAGAAACCCGAACGTCTTCGTCTTGCCGGCGCGATACTCCGCGACCAGCCCGGCGTGCCCGTCGAGCACGGCCTCGACGATCCGATCGATCGCGTTCTGGTCGTCGAGCATCGCGAGCCCCTCCGCCGCCACGATCTCGGCGGCGCGGCGGCCGGACCCGTACATCATCTCGAACACCCCTTTGGCGATACTGCCCGAGATCGCGCCCGTGTCGATGAGGACAATCAGCTCCGCGAGCGCGTCCGGCGCGAGCGGCACGTCCTCGATCGGATGGCGCGTCTCGTGCAGCTTTCGCGTGAGCTCCCCCATCACCCAGTTGCTCGACGCCTTCGGATTGCCGGTGCCGGCGGCCACGCGCTCGAAGTAATCGGAGAGCGCCATGGACTGCGTCAGCACGCCCGCGTCGTATTCCGGCAGATGATACTGCGCGACGAAGCGCGCGCGGCGCGCGGCGGGCAGCTCCGGGAGGGTGCGGCGGATCTCCTCGATCCACGCGACGTCCAGCGCGAGCGGCGGCAGGTCCGGCTCCGGGAAGTACCGGTAGTCGTCCGCGGCTTCCTTGGTTCTCATCACCGTGGATCGCCCCGCGGCGGGATCCCACAAGCGGGTTTCCTGCACGAGCGGCGCCCCGTCGCGGCGCGCCTGCACGTGGCGCGCGATCTCGAAGTCGATGGCGCGCTGCACGTGCCGGAAGGAGTTGAGGTTCTTCAGCTCCGTCTTGACCCCGAATGCCGTCTCGCCGACGGGACGGACCGACACGTTCGCGTCACACCGCAGGCTGCCCTCTTCCATGTTGCCGTCGTTGACGCCGATCGCCACGAGGACCTCGCGCACGCGGCTGAAGGCCTCTGCCGCGTCCGCGGCCGAGCGCAGGTCGGGCTCGGTCACGATTTCGATGAGGGGCACGCCGCTGCGATTGAAATCCAGGTGCGTGGACCGCGCGGAGTCGGCGAAGCCGTCGTGCAGCGACTTGCCGGCGTCCTCCTCCATGTGCACGCGCGTGATCCCGACCCGCACGGCGCGGCCGTCGGAGGCGAACGCGATCGCCCCCTCGGTCCCGAGCGGCCGGTCGTACTGCGAGATCTGGTAGCCCTTCGGCAGGTCGGGATAGAAGTAGTTCTTGCGCGCGAAGATCGACTCGGGATGGATCCGGCAGCCAAGCGCCAGCGCGGCGCGGGTGGCGAACTCGACGGCCCGTCGATTCAGGACCGGAAGCGCCCCCGGCAGCCCGAGGCAGACCGGGCAGAGCGCGGTGTTGGGCTCCGCGCCGAAGCGCGTGGAGCAGCCGCAGAAGAT
>DAIUEK010000049.1:4585-8944 GCA_036845165.1 Vicinamibacterales bacterium
CTACATCTGCACAACCCGCTTGAAGGTGGCCACGACCGTCGGATCGAACTGGGTGCCGGCGCAGCGCTCGACCTCGAGCAGCGCCTCGCGCGGGCTGATCGCGTCGCGGAAGACGCGCGGGCGCGTCATCGCGTCGAAGGCGTCGGCGACCGAGAGGATCCGCGCGCAGAGGTGGACCTCGGACGCGTGGGTCCCATTGGGATACCCGAGGCCGTCGATCCGTTCGTGCGCGTCGCGCACGAACTCGGCCGCGGCCGCGAGGTACGGCACGTCAGCGAGGAGATCCGCCGCAATCTGCGGGTGCTGCCGGATCAGGTCCTGCTCTTCGATCGTGAGGGGCGCCGGTTTCCGCAGGAGCGCCTCGGGCATCGCGAGCTTCCCGACGTCATGCAGCAGCGCCGCGCGCTCGAGAGACGCCATGTCCTCCGCGTTGACCATCAGCGCGCATCCGACGCTGGCCGCAAGCGCCGCGACGCGGTAGGCGTGCAGGTACGCATCGCGATCCGACAGCGTGAGCACCACGAGGAGGCCGTCGAGCGCCGTGTCGGAGTCAATCGTCAACTCCGCCAGCGCATCGTGCAGGCGCTGCCGGCGGACGTCCACCTCGCCTTCGAGCGTGGTCCGCCAGCGGCGCGAATCGCGGGCCGTCTTGTGCCACTCGATGCCCCGCGACACGGAGGCGCGCAAGCGATCGCGCCCGAAGGGTTTGGTCAGGTAGTCGATGACCCCCTGGCGCAAACTGGTGACGGCGGAGCCCACGTCCTGGACGCCGGTCGCCATGATGACGGCGGTTTCGGGGGCGCTCTGCCGGATCTGGTGCGCCAGCCAGAGCCCGTCGTGTCCGGGCATCCGGATGTCGCAGAGCGCGACCGCCGGCGGACGGTCGTGCACCCGCTGCAACGCCTCGTCAGCCGACGACGCGGTGCGCACATCGTACCCGCCGCTGGCGAGCCAGCGGGCCATGAGCTCGCGCACATCCCTCTCGTCGTCGACGATGAGGACGGAGCCGCCCATCGGGACGGTTGGCGCGGCAAGGGATTCGGTCTGATGTTCCATAGCAGCCACGGCTGCAAAGAATTCGCCACTGTCACAGTCAAAAACTCGCGGGATTTCGACGGGGCGCAGCGGCGCGTGTGCGCCCGCGTGCGCGCCCGCACACGGGTGGCGCACCGGACGCGCGCGCTACGCGCCCACGGCCTCCAGCACCGCGTCGCGCCGGCGCAGGATCGTGTCGCCGAGATCGAGCCGCTCGAGGCGGCGGTAGAGCGCGCGGCGGCTCAGACCGAGCATGCGCGCGGCCGCTTTCTTGTTGCCGTGCGCCCGGACGAGCGCGCGCTGGATGTGCTCGCGCTCCACCGTGACCAACAGGTCGCCGGACGCCAAGTCCTCCACCTGCCGCGCCGCGGGAATCGCGCGCGCGGGCGCGTAGGACAGGGGCGGCGTGCTCACCGCCAGCTCCCGCTCCGTGATGAGGTCGCCGTCGGCCAGGATGCACGCGCGCTCGATCATATTGCGCAGCTCCCGGACGTTGCCGTCCCACGACGCGGCCCCCAGCAGCCGCTCGGCGCCCGGGGTCAGCCCGACGAGCGGTTTGTGCAGCCGCTCCGAGATGTCGCGCACGAAGGCGGCGGTCAGGTACGGGATGTCTTCGCGCCGATCGCGCAGCGCCGGCAACTTCACTTCCACGACGTTCAGGCGATAGAACAGGTCGCTGCGGAAACGCCCCGCCGCCACCTCGGCGCGCAGGTCGCGGTTGGTCGCGGCGATCACATGCACGTTGACGCGGCGGGGCTCCAGCGATCCGACGCGGTGCACCTCGCCGAGCTCCAGCACGCGCAGGAGCTTGGCCTGCACCGACTGCGGCAGCTCGCCGATCTCGTCGAGAAACAGCGTCCCGTTGTCCGCCAGCTCGAAGAGGCCCGGCTTGTTGTCCGTCGCGCCGGTGAAGGCGCCGCGGACGTGGCCGAACAGCTCGCTCTCGAACAGCGTCTCCACCACCGCGGAGCAGTTGACGGTGACGAACCGCCGGTCGCGCCGCGGTCCCAGGCTGTGCAGGCCGCGGGCCACGAGCTCCTTGCCCGTGCCGGTCTCGCCGGTGACGAGCGCGGTGCGCACGTGCGGGGCGAGACGGCGGATCATCCCGAAGAGTTCCTGCATCACCGGGCCGCGGCCGATCATGCCGCAGAACTCCAGGCGTCGCGCGACGTCGCTCTCGAGCGACAGCAGGTTGCGGCGCCGCTCGAGATCGTCGCGGACGCCGGCCAGCAGCTGCTCGAGGCGCGCGAAGTCGAGCGGCTTGCTCAGGTAGTCCATCGCGCCGAGTTTGATCGCTTCGACCGCGGTCTCGACCGACGCGTAGCCGGTCATCAGGACCGCCTGGCAGCGGGGATCGATGTCGCGGATTGCGCGCAGCACGTCGAGGCCGCCCACGTCCGGCATCCGGAGATCGACCAGGACGAGGTCCGCCCGCCGGGCCTGCAGCTGCGCGATGGCCTCGCGTCCGTTCGAGCACGTGATGGTTTCGTACCCGGCGCGCTGTGCAAAGCGCCCGACGACATCGAGGATGCCCTGCTCATCGTCAATGACGACCAGCAGGGGCTTCTTCCCGTTCATGCGTACTCCTTGGTCACCCCGCGCAGCGCCACCCGCAGGGCTGACAGTTCGTATGGAGGGGCCACCCCCTCGGACTCCGCCGCTGCCGTCATCAGAATCACGGCCGCCGGCCGGCCGTGCGCCGCCAGGGCGGCCCGCCACGCGACGGGATCCGCCGCGATGAGCGCGTGGTCAATCAGCACCACGTCGATGCCGCCCGCCAAGAGTCGCGCGCGCGCATCCTCCCCGCTTTCCGCCGCGATGACGGCGTGCCCCCAGCCGGTCAGCGCCGCGGCCACGAAGTCGCGCTCGGTGGAATCCCGGTGCGCCACCAACGCCTTGAGCGGCTCCTCGCTCGCGTCCGCCCGCGCCGGCAGCAGCACCGTGAACGTCGTCCCCTGGCCGACGCAGCTCTCGACGGCGATCTGGCCGCCGTGATCGCGCACGATGCCGTAGCAGATGCTCAGGCCCAGGCCGGTGCCTTCCCCGACCTCGCGGGTCGTGAAGAAGGGATCGAAGATCCGGCGGAGGTTCTCGTCGGGAATGCCGGGTCCGGAGTCGGCGATGAAGATCTCCACCGCGCCGGACTCCGCCACGGAGCGCGCGCCGACGCGAATCCGGCGCACCGGGCGCCCCCGCATCGCCTGTTCCGCGTTGAGCAGCAGGTTCAGCAGCGCCTGCTGCAGCTGTCCGCCGTCGCCGAGGACGGGGGGCAACCCCGATTCGAAGCTCGTCTCGAGCTCGATCGCGTTCAGGCGGAACTCGTAGGCGCGCAGGGCCAGCACGCGGTTCATCAGGTCCCCGACGTCCTGCTCCGCGCGCGAGGCGGACTGCCGCCGCGCGAACGCCAGGAGGTTCCGGACGATCTTCGCGGCGCGCTCGGACTCTTCCGCGATGCGGCGCAGATCGTGGATCAGCTCGGGGGTCGACCGCGTCACGTCCCCCACGCTCGTGTCCCGCAGTTCTTCCTGCAGCAGCTGCGCGTAGCCGATCACGCTCGTCAGCGGATTGTTCAACTCGTGCGCGACGCCGGCGACGAGCTGCCCGATCGCCGACAGCTTCTCCGCCTGCAGCAGCTGCGCCTGTGTCGCCTTCAGCCGGTCGAGGGTCGCGAGCAGCCGGCCGTTGGTCGCCGCGAGCTCGTCCGTCATGTGGCGCATGCGCCGGGCGTTCTGGATCTCGAGGGTGACGTTCTCCGCGATCTGGACGATCGCCGCGCCGTCGGACACGTCCAGCACCGGACAGGTCGTCACGCTGAAAATGTGATCGCCGGGACGCGTGACCTCGTCGTGCACGCAGCTGCGGCCGGCCGCGCGCCCCACCGAGCAGTCCGGGAACTGCCCGCCGCAGAGCCCGACGTCATCGCAGGACAGGCCGCGCAGCGACGTGACCGGGCGGCCCAGGTAGGTGGCCAGCGCGGCGTTGCCGCGCAGCAGCCGGCCGGCGCGATCGAAGACGGCGATGGCGTCGCCGATCGCGTCGAACGTCGCTTCCCATTCCTGCTTGCCCGCGCGGACGACCGCGTGCAGCCGGGCGTTCTGCACGCCGACCGCCACCTGTTTCGCGATGATGCCCAGCAGACGCTCGTCCGCGTCCGAGAACCGCCCCGGCTCCGGGCTGGCGATGCTCAGCACGCCGATGAGATCGTCTCCGGCGAACATCGGCACGCTCAGCGCGGACCGAACCGGAATCCCCGCCGCGTCGGCCGGCGTGAGTCCGTCGTGAAGATCGTCGATGCGGACGGGCGCCCGCGTCGCGAGCACCCGG
>DAIUEK010000050.1:0-8750 GCA_036845165.1 Vicinamibacterales bacterium
GCCAGCCGCCGGTACTTCGCCCCCGATCTCATCGAGCCGCCGATCGAGGTCCGGCCCAACGGTACGATCCCGGTCCCCTCGGGCCCCGGGATCGGCGTGACCGTCGACTGGGACCGCGTGCAGGGGGCGACCACGGAGACCTGCGACGTGCGCGCGAGGCAGGCCTGAAGGCCTGCGCTACTCTAGAGAAGATGCGACCAGTCCGAACGTTGCTTGCCGTCTCAGCCGTAGCGCTCCTGTCGAACGCCTGCGCCAGTGCGCCGCCGAAAGCGCCCCAGGCCCCGACGATTGGCGCGGATCAGAAAATGAGCTGGATCCTCCGGCTCGAGGATCAGCGGATCCTGCGCGCACCCGCGGCGCCGCCGGCTCCCCTCGTCATACCCGTCAACGCGAAGAAAAACGCGCCGCTGCCCCCGCCCGTCGTTGTCGTCACGCCGGATCTCATGACGCTGGTGGCGGACTCGGATCCGCGCATCCGCCGGCGCGCCGCGCTTGGGATCGGGCGGGTCGGCCTGGCAGAGGGAGGCGCCGCGCTTCAGCCGCTCCTGACCGACACCGATGCCGATGTGCGGCAGATGGCGGCCTTCGCGCTCGGACTGCTGGCGGACAAGACCGCGGTCACCTCGCTCACCACGGCTCTGCAGGACGCCGATCCGCGCGTCCGCGGACGGGCCGCCGAAGCGCTGGGGCTCATCGGCGACACCGGTTCTGCCCCCGCCGTCGGCCAGATGGTGTCGACCTTGATCAAGCAGGGGGCGATTGCGTCGCTTCCGCCCGACGATGACCAGTGGCCGAAGACGCCGGAGGCCGAGGCGGTCCGTCTCGGGCTGTTCGCGCTCGTGCGCCAGAAGGCCTACGAGCCGCTGGCGGCCGCCGTACAGGATCCGTCGGGTGGGCCCTCGACGTGGTGGCCTGTGGCGTATGCGCTGCAGCGCGTCAACGATCACCGCGCGATCCCGGCGCTGCAACAGCTCGCCAAGGCGCCAGGGCGCTATACCCGCGCATTCGCGGCGCGGGGCCTGGGCGTGCAGAAGGACGCCGCCTCCGTGCCGCTGCTGCGGTCGATGCTCGACCAGGCGCGGGGGGACGTCGCGGTGACGGTGACCGTCGTGCGCGCGCTCGGCCAGATCGGAGCGAGCGAAGGGGCCGAGCCGATCCTCGCGCTCCTGACGGCCGAGAAGACCGATCCCAACGTGCGTCTCGAGGCCCTGACCGCGCTCGGCGCGCTGAAAAGCCAGGAGGCGCTGCCGAATGTCCAGGATCTGCTGACCGACGACTGGCCGACGATGCGCGCCGCGGCGGTGCGCGCGGCGGCCGCGATCGATAAACCGGGCTTCCTGACCCTGCTGTCGGGCATGGAGCCCGATCCGCATTGGGCCGTCCGCGCGGCCATTGCCGACGTCCTGGCCACGATGCCCGCGGACGTCGCGATCGAGCGCCTGCGCGCCATGCTCGACGACCAGGACAAGCGCGTCGTCCCCACGGTCATCGACGGGTTGGCGCAGCTCAAGGCGCCGGGGCTCGACGAGGTCCTGCTGGCGCAGCTCAAGAGCACCGACATCGGGATCCGGGGGGCGGCGGCCCGCGCGATCGGGCTGCTGAGGCCGGCGAGCGGATCGGCCGCGCTTCGCGACGCGTACCGCGCCGGACAGGCGGACGGCAGCTACGACGTGCGCGACGCGGCCATCACGGCGCTGGCGCGCTACGGCGCGGCGGAAGCGGGGGAGACGCTCAAGGGCGCGCTCGCGGACAAGGACTGGGCGGTGCGGCTCAAGGCGGCGAGCCTGCTGCACGGCCTCGACCCGGCGGCAGAGACGGTGCAGGCGATCCGGCCGGCGCCGGGCGGGCCCATCGCGCCGTACGACTCGCCCGACCTCGTCAACCCCACCGTGTCGCCCCACGCGTTCATCGAGACGGCGAAGGGGACGATCGAGGTCGAGCTGACCGTGCTCGACGCGCCGCAGACGGTGCAGAACTTCATCACGCTCGCGCGCAAGGGGTATTTCAACGGCCTGCAGATCCACCGCGTGGTGCCGAACTTCGTCATCCAGGGAGGCGATCCCCGCGGGGACGGGTCGGGCGGTCCGGGCTACACGGTCCGCGACGAGCTGAACGATCGGCCGTTCGTGCGAGGGACGGTGGGGATGGCGCTGGCGGGGCCCGACACCGGGGGAAGCCAGTTCTTCATCGCGCACTCACCGCAGCCGCACCTCGATGCGAAGTACACGGTGTTCGGTCACGTGGTGAACGGGATGGACGTCGTGGACCGGATTCAGCAGCTGGATGTGATCCAGCGGGTGCGCATCTGGGATGGGAAAGAGTTGAGATGAAACGTCACCGGTTTCCAGTTGCCGGTTACCAGCCGTTTCTTCGTGAACTCTGGCTGGAAACTGGGAACTGGTAGCCGGTAACTGGTGCGTACAAGCAAAAACGGGGGCGACCGACGCCCCCGTTTTTGGCGGGACGCGGAAGTTACCGCTTCTTGCCGCCCTTTTTCTTGCCGCCCTTAGCTGCTTTCTTTGCCATTGTGCTTTTATCCCCCCCTTCGTGTGGGATTCGTCTGCGAGAGCATTCTCCGTATCGCAGCGCCGCTGCCACCAGGGCACGTCGGCGGTGCGCCTGCCGGCGCTCCACGCTTCGTTGCTAACTCTCGCGCGTGAATCGCGGCGAGAGGTCTGCATCTGTCGATCGGCATGGCCCGCCTCGTCTGCGGGCAAAAAAATCGGGGGTGCCCAAGTTACCTTGGCACCCCCCGGACCGGTCGGCGGCGGTTAGCGCTTCTTGCCGCCCTTTTTCTTGCCGCCCTTTGCTGCTTTCTTTGCCATGAGTTCCTCCTTGGAACAAGGCTGCTCAGCTTATTACCGGAGACCAGGGGTTACAACAGGTGGGCTGAGCGGGCCACCCTCATACAAGATGTAGATTATGGACGAGAACGTCGAACTGTCAAGCACAAAGTACTGCGAAAGTCAAAAATCTGCATCCTGGCATGGAGTTTCGGATCGAGTGGTGTGGAACTGTAGGTCGAGCGACCGCGCGGACGCGCGTGCCCGCGATCAGCGAGAGGCTTTGAGACGAACGAGCGCGCGATTCGCCGCGGCGCGCGTGTCCGCGCCGCCGCCGAACCACGTGCTGGCCGCGCGGTAGTAGCCGATCGCGCGCTTTTTGTGCGTGAGCCGCTCGTGCACGCGTGCGGCTTCGAGGTACGCGGACGCGACAATCGGCGGCGGGCAGTCGCGCGCCCTCTGGATCGTCACCTCGAACTGCGCCAGCGCCGCCGTGTCGTCTTTCTTCCTCTGCAGGACGCGGCCGTAGCGGTAGCGGGCGACGCCGTCCTTCGGATCGAGCGTGATGCTGCGCGTAAGCAGCGACTCGGCGCCGGTGACGTCGGCCTTCTCGAGTTTCCGGAGTCCCTCCAGCGACAACCGGTAGGCCTCCGCGCGTACCGGGTCCGGCGTGCGCCGCATCCGGTCGGCGGCCCGCTGACGGATGTTCTGCGGATCGGGCGCCGGGCTGGCCGGCAGGCTGGTCACGGCGAGCCGGTAGGCCGCGACCGCCGCGTCGTGGTGGCCCAGGCGGTCTTCGCCTTCTCCCAGCGCGAGATAGGCGGCGGCAAGCGCGCCGTACGGCTTCGCCGGCTTCGCCTCGAGGACCGCCCTCAGCTGTTCGAGCGCGTGATCGGTCTGGGAGAGCGCCTCGAGCTGCCGCGCGATGCCGAGCCGGGCCTGCGCCTCGGCGACCGGCGCCTCGTTCACGCGCTGGTCGCGGGCATCGGCCAGGAGCGCGCGCCACGAGGCGAGGCTCGCCGTGATGTCGTGCTGATACCGATCCTGGACATCGGCGAGCTGGGCGGTGAACAGCGGATTGCCCGGATACCGGTCGTGCAGCGACTCGAGCAGGGCGACGGCGAGGTCCGTCCGGTGCTCGTACCAGAGATAGAGGATCTGCAGCTGGTAGTCCGCTTCCCCCTGCAGGAGCGTGCCCTGGGCGCGCGCCCGCTGGATCCGCGCGAGCCCTTCCGTCCGGTTCCCGCCCGGGAGCATCAGGAGGAACCGCAGCACCTTCGCCGCCGCCGGCGCGACGTCGGCGTAGTACTCATACAACCCGATCCCGAAATACGCGTCGTCGAGATCCGGGGCCAGCGCGATCGCGCGTTCGAGCGCCTGCTTGATGTGCTTGCCGTCGCGCGCCGCGGCGAGCTTCTCGCCCCGCAGCACCCGCCACTGGACGCGCGCCGCGTAGGCCGCCCCCGCGTAGAAGTGCGCTTCCGCATTCTGCGGGTCACGTGCGGCCCAGGCTTCCGTGGTGCTGATGGCGTGGTCGACCTGGGCGGAAAACTGCGGATCGAGGTCGCGGCTCTCCGGATCCAGCAGGATGCGCCACCAGGTGGCGGTGGCGGCGAGCACGTCGCACGCCTCGCGCGGCGCCGGGCCGCACGCGCGCGGCAGCTCCGCCTCCGCCTGGTCGAAGCGCGCATCGAGGATGAAGGTGTAGACGCGCAGGAGCCCCTCCGCGCCTTTGAGATCCGACGCGCCGCGGACGCCGCCTGGCGCCGCGAGGACCAGCGCTGCGACGCACGCCGCCCGCGCAAGGCCCGGCGCTCTCATGGGAGGCTGGTGCGAAGCTGCTGCTTGTCCGCGTGGCGCTCGAGCGCCAGCGCAATCAGGCGATCGAGCAGGGCCGGGTAGTCGACGCCCGAGGCGGCCCACAGCTGCGGGTACATGCTGATGGTCGTGAAGCCGGGGATCGTGTTCACTTCGTTCACATAGAGCTTGCCGGTGTCGCGCGAGAGGAGGAAGTCCACCCGCGACATCCCGGCGCCATCGATCGCCTTGAAGGCGTCGATCGACAGCTTCTTCACCTGGTCGGCGGTCTTCTTCGGGAGGTCCGCCGGGACGACGGACTTCGACCCCTGGTCGAGATACTTCGACTCGTAGTCGTAGAACTCGCGGGACGGGACGATCTCGCCCGGGACGGACGCGGTCGGCGTGTCGTTGCCGAGCACGGCGCATTCGATCTCGCGCGCGTTCGGCACCGCGGCCTCGATGACGATCTTCCGGTCGAAGCTCCCGGCGAGCGCCATCGCGTCGCGCAGTCCGGCGGCGTCTTTCGCCTTTGAAATACCGACGCTGGAGCCGAGGTTCGCCGGCTTCACGAACATCGGGTATTTGAGGGCCTTTTCGAGCTCGGCGGCGATCGTGTCAGCGCCCGCCTCCCACTCGTGCCGCAGCACCACGCGGTACGGACAGACGGGCAGGCCGCGCGCCGCAAAGAGGACCTTCATGACCCCCTTGTCCATCCCGACGGCCGAGGCGAGCACGCCGGCCCCCACGTACGGAATGTTCGCCAGCTCCAGCAGGCCCTGGATGGTGCCGTCCTCTCCGTACGGGCCGTGCAGCATCGGAAAGATGACGTCCAGCGAGAGGCCCGTGACGACCGCGGCGGGCACCTCGGCGTCGCGTCCCCGCGAGCGATCGATCGAGAGGATCGTTTCGTCGCTCGGCCGCGCGACGAAGTGGACCTCGCGTCCTTCGCGCATCGGCCTCGAGGCTTCCATGCGGGACTGCTCGATGACCTCGCCCGCGATCATCGTCGCCGGCGGTTTGTCGGCCAGCGCCCAGCGTCCGTCCTTTTCAATCCGGATCGGCACGGGTTCGTAGCGCGCGCGGTCGAGGTGCGCGAACACGGACGCGGCCGACGCGAGCGAGACTTCGTGTTCCCCCGACCGGCCGCCGTAGAGCACGCCGACGCGCAAACGCTTCACGTTTTCAGAATACAGTAAGACGGCTCAGGGCTTAAGGCTTATGGCTCATGCTGACTCATGGTTATGTGCCCTAAGTCCCATGAGCCCTAAGCCATGAGCCCCGAGCCATTCAGCTTCCGCATAACCGACACCGACGGCTCCGCAAGACGCGGAGTGCTCGTGACGCCACACGGGACGGTCCAGACGCCGGCGTTCATGCCGGTCGGCACGCGGGGCGCGGTCAAGGGGATCACCCACCGGGACGTCGAGGACGCGGGCGCGGAGATCATCCTCGGCAATACGTACCACCTGCACCTGCGGCCAGGCGACGGCCTGATCGCGCGCGCCGGCGGGCTGCACACGTTCATCGGCTGGCCCCATCCGATCCTGACGGACAGCGGCGGGTACCAGGTGTTCAGCCTGGCGGCGATGCGCAAGGTGTCGGAGGACGGCGTCGAGTTCCGCTCGCACCTCGACGGCGCGCTCTGCGCGCTCTCTCCGGAGAAGGCGACCGACATCCAGGCCCGGCTCGGTTCCGACATCGCCATGGTCCTCGACGAGGTGATCGGCGCTTTGGGGTCTGACCCCAATGGCGCAACTCTCGCGCCAACGGGGTCAGACCCCAAAGCCGTGCGGGCGGCGATGGAGCGGTCGGTCAGGTGGGCACGGCGGGCGCGTGCGAGGCTGCGGCAACTGCGGCACGACCCGGCGTCCGCGCCGGACGTCATCGTCACAAATCCCGGGCAGGCGCAGTTCGGCATCATCCAGGGCGGCACCTCTCCGCGGCTGCGGACCGAGAGCGTGCAGGCGACCGTCGACATCGGCTTCGAGGGCTACGCGATCGGCGGCCTCAGCGTCGGCGAGCCCGTGGACGTCATGTACGAGGTGGTCGGCCACACCGCCCCCCAGCTTCCCGCCGATCGCCTCAGGTACCTGATGGGCACAGGCATGCCGGACGACCTCGTGGAGTGCGTGGCTCGCGGGATCGACATGTTCGACTGCGTGCTGCCGACGCGCAACGCCAGAAACGGCCAGCTGCTGACCCGCCACGGGGTCCTCGTCATCAGGAACGCGCAGTACGCGGAGGACCGACAGCCGCCCGATCCGGCCTGCGGCTGTTACACGTGCCGCCAGTTCAGCCGCGCGTATTTACGTCACCTTTTCCTGGCCGGCGAGATGACCGCCGCGACCCTGCTCACCGTCCATAACCTCTACTTCTACCTTGACTTAATGCGTCGCATTAGGGATGCTATTGGTTTCGGTTTGTTTGAACAGTTCCGCCAGGAATTTCATCAAGCCTTCTCGAGACGACCTCAACAGCATTAGCATTGATGACCGATTTACTAGCAATGGCGGGTGTGGGCCAGGGCACCGGCGGGCTCCTCCAGTTCCTGCCCTTCGCCCTGATCCTCGGTATCTTCTATTTCCTGATCCTGCTGCCCATGAAGCGCAAGCAGAAGAAGGTCGAGGAGTTCCAGGCCTCGCTCAAGGTCGGCGACAAGATCGTCACGACCAGCGGCATTTACGGACAGATTACGCGCCTGAACGAAAAGTCGGTGCAGGTCCAGATCGCGGACAAGGTCCGCGTCGAGGTCGCCCGCGCGGCCGTCGGCGGATACCAGGGGCAGGAGCCCGTGGTCGCAGATAGCTCTAATTAGTTTTGTGAACGATGTATAAGAACCTTCGCTGGAAAATCCTCACCATCTTCGTGGTCTTCGTCGTCTTCTTCGGGGTCGGCGTGTATCCACTCCTCGCGGATCACTACCACCTGCTGCCCAACCCGGCATGGCTGAAGGCCAAGCAGCTGAAGCTGGGGCTCGACCTGAAGGGAGGCGTCCACCTCGTGATGCGCGTCAACACCGACGACGCGTTGAAGCTGACGAGCACGGCGACCAGCGAGCAGCTCCGCGATTCGCTCCATACCGCGAGCATCATCCCGGCCAGCATCTCGGTCGTGTCGCCAGCGGTCTTCCGTGTCGAGGGGGTTCCGCAGGACAAGGACGCGCCGTTCCGCACCGCGGCGGACGAAATCGCGGGGACCAACTTCGACAGGAACCCGCTGGCGGGCGGCGCCTACGAATTCAAGATGAAGCCGATCATCGAGCGGGACCTGCGCGAGCAGGCCGTCGAGCAGGCGATGCAGACGATCGACCGCCGCGTCAACGAGCTGGGCGTCACCGAGCCCAGCATCGCCCGGCAGCCGCAGGGGGAAGAGATCCTCGTGCAGATGCCCGGCGTGACCGACGTCGCGCGCGCGAAGGAAATCATCCGGTCGACCGCGCTCCTCGAGTTCAAACTGGTCGAAGCGGGGCCCGCGTCCAAGGACGACCTGCTCAAGCAGTACAACGGGCAGCTCCCGGGTGAAATGGAGATCCTGCCGGGCCCGGCCGATCGCGGCGGCGCCGGCGACACCGGCACCGTCTTTTACGTGGTCCGCAAGATTGCGCCCGTCACGGGGCAGGACCTGCGCGTCGCCAAGCCCGGGCTCGACGAGAGAACAACCAGCCGGCCGTCCACTTCGAGCTGAAGTCCGCGGGGGCCGCGAAATTCGGCAAGCTGTCGGGCGAGAACATCGGGCGCTACCTCGCGATCGTCCTCGACAACCGGGTCGTGTCGGCTCCCAAGCTGGAGGGGCGGATCACGGACCAGGGGCGCATCAGCGGCGGCTTCACGGCCGAGAGCGCGAACGACCTGTCGCTGACCCTGCGTTCCGGCGCGCTGCCGGCGTCGCTGACCTATCTCGAAGAGCGCGTCGTCGGCCCGACTCTGGGCGCCGACTCCATCCGCGCCGGCGTGCTGTCGTCCATCGTGGGGCTGGTCCTGATCATGGGGTTCATGCTCTGGTACTACAAGCTGTCGGGCATCAACGCGATCGTCGCGCTCGTCTTCAACCTCGTCATCCTGCTCGGCCTGCTGGCCTATTTCGGCGCCACGATGACGCTGCCGGGCATCGCGGGCTTCGTGCTCACGATGGGCGTCGGCGTCGACTCGAACGTGCTGATCTTCGAGC
>DAIUEK010000051.1:0-8681 GCA_036845165.1 Vicinamibacterales bacterium
AGAACCCTAGCGCGGATGCGCGAACTGCGACGCGCGCGGGATCAACTCGAAGTACAGATCGTCGGGCAGCGCCGTGTGCCAGTACCCGTTCACGCGCGCGAAGGCGACAAGGCCGCAGAACAGGATCGCCACGGCCGCGGCCAGGGCCCATGCCGGGACCGCCGTCCTGCGACGCCCGAGACCGATCGTCAGATCGAGCGCGCCTTCCGCAGGACACACCGCGACGCACGTCATGCATGACGTGCACTCGGCCGAGTGGATTGACGCCAGCGTGTCGATGGGAAGACCGGCCGGGCAGGCCTTTGCGCACTTCGCGCAGTCGATGCAGATATCGGCGTTCCTCGTAATCCGCGTCGGGCTCACCAGCGCGACCAGCCCCATCATTGCGCCGTAAGGACAGAGGTACCGGCACCAGACGTTCTTGATCACGAGCGAGGCCACGACCAGCACCGCGAGCACGATCGCCGTCGTCTGCCCCATCTCGCGGAAGAAATTCAGCATCTTCACGTCCGCCACCATGCCGTACGGGCTGCCGAGAAACGCGCGGATGTCGGGCACCGGCATGGTGACGACGACGTAGAGAAACAGGCCGAGCAGGATGTATTTCAGGGCGCGGAGCGGAATATCGAGCCAACGCGGCGCCACCACGCTGCGCTTGAGCATCGCGTGCCCGCTCTGCCACAGCCACTCCGAAAGCGTACCGATCGGACAGATCCAACTGCAGAACGCCTTGCGGTACATGAACGAGATACCGATGAAGGCCATCAGCATGAACATGCCGGCGGCGTGCGCCTCGGGCACCTGTCGCGTCAGCACGAACGTCTTGAGGTTCATGAGCGCCGCGATCGGCAACCACGCCTCGACACCGTCCGGGCGAGCCACCCTCACCGACGATCCGCCCGTCTCGTAGAACCGCACCCACAGATAGAACTGCACACCGACCGCAAACGCGATCAACGCGAAGACGACCTGGCTGCCCAGGCGGATCTGCTGGGAGGCGTCTCCCCGGCGCCGGGTGAACGTCTTTCTCGCGTGGGGCGCCTGAGGTGCGCAGGGTACGAGAGGCGCGGGTGTTGGTGTGGCGCGGTAGAAGAGCACGGGGTCGATACGCATCGGGGCCACCTGCCGTCCAGCGTAGCGGCGGAACTCGGCGGCCCCTATGACTGCGATCATGCCCGCTCGCGACTGTCGAATAAGGACTTCTGGACTCTCAGCGCCGGGCGGCCGCCAGCGCCGAGGTCTTCGGGAACAGGATGTTGTTCTCGAGGTGCACGTGCGCGTGCAGATCCCGCTCGAACGCTTCGAGTTCCTTGAGACAGACGGCGTAGGTTGAACAGCCGTCGTCAGGGAGCCTGTAGCCGTCGGTCAGCTCGCGGATTTCCAGCATGGCGTTTCCGGCGGACTCGTGTTCCGCCTCCATCATGTGGATCGGATTGTCGACCGTCCCGAAGGGCGCCTCGGGCGCCGGAGCGCCGGCGGCAGCAGCGGCGGAGAGCTCCACGATATACGGGAAGAGCATGTGCTCCTCTTTCATCATGTGCGACGTCATCTCCTCGGCGACGTCTTCGACGAGCTGAGCCACCCGCAGGAGCTCGTGATGACGCTCGCCGTGCACTTCCGCGATCCTGCGAGAGTGGGTCACCAGCAGCGGGAGCGCCTCGCGCACGTACGCGTGATGGTTGGCGACGATGTACGACGTGAGGCTCGGCAGGTCCCAGTCGTTGAAGCGCGGCAGGCCCGCTGCCGGAGTGGCGGACACCTGCTCGATCTCACGGAGCAGCTCTGCCGCAGTCACACCGGCGTCGCGGCACCCCTGTTCGAGCGTGCGGGCGCCATGGCAGCAGAAATCGACGCCGCGACGCTGGAACACGGCGGCCGTGCGGAAGTCGGCGGCGACGATTTCACCGATGGTCATGTCGAGTGTTGCAGTCATGTGGAACAAGCCTCCATGCCCGAGGGTACCTGCGGCCGTCCGGACCGCCTATGACGGCCGTCATGCGTGCGGTGCGTGAGGAAAGCCACGCCACGGTAGACTGTCAGTCCATGCCGACCGCCGAGGAACTGCTCAGGACCACGCCGATCTTCAGCCGGCTCAGCCCGGCCGACCGCCAGACCATTGCGGCCGTCGCCACCGTTCGTCAGTACGCCAAGGGGGAAACGATCTTCGAGCAGGAGACACCGTCGGACGCGTTCTACGCGATCGTCTCCGGCCGCGTGAAGATCTTCAAGATGATGCCGAACGGCAAGGATCTGATCCTGGAGGTGTTCGGTCCGGGCGATCCGCTCGGCGCGGTCGCCGCGTACATGAATCGCCCGTTTCCGGCCACCGCCGCCGCGCTGGAAGACACGATCTGCGTGGTGATTCCGCGGCCGGCGTTCTTCCACCTGCTCGAAACGAACCCGTCCCTCGTGCGCGGCCTGCTGCTCGGCCTGACGACGCGGCTGGTGGAATTGACGAATCGTCTCGCGGAGTTGACAGGCGGCCGCATCGAGCCCCGGTTCGCGCGCCTGTTTCTGAAACTCGCGAAGGAAATGGGCCGCGCCGACCGGGGCGGGACGTTCATTCCCCTGCCCCTGTCACGTCAGGAGCTCGCCGACATGACCGGCACGACGATCGAAACCTGCATCCGGATCATGAGCCGCTGGGGCAAGGACGACATCGTCCGGACCGAGAAGGACGGGTTCGTCGTGATGCACCGCCCCGCCCTGGACGACATCGCGCGAGCGTGACCGAGCGCCGCCCACCCGCGCCATACGTCACGCCCGCGGTGCGCGCGCCAGCCACGTGTTCATAAGCGTGACCCGTGTCCGCCTCTTGCGCGGGCCGCAGACAGCATGCTGACGAGATAGGCGCCGCCGGCGCCCACGCCGCAGAGCAACAGGACGGCGCTGGCGGCGATCGTGTGCGGGCGCTCGGTCGCGAGTCCCCAGGCGAGCAAGGGGACGCCCGCCGTCCACAGCACGAAGATGACGCGCGCGAAACGAGCGGAGGGGAGGGCGTTTGCGGCGCGTTCCGGCGCGGCGCCCTCGAGCGCCGCAAACGCGCGGTACCACGCGTAAAACGGCACCAGGCGACCCTGCATCCCGACGACCACCTGCGCGAGAAACCCCACGAGGCCCGCGACACCGTAGACCCACGTCACGCCAATGCGCCATCGGCCGGGCACGCCAATGGACAGCGCCATGCCCAGCGCGGCGGCGACGACCAGCCACAGCAGGGCGGCGTGCGTCTGCCACGTGGACCAGTCACGACGCGGCAGCGCCGGCGGCCGCGGCATCCGATGGCGCAGCGCCCGCCGGATGTGCGCCGTGAAACTGCCGAGCCCCGCGACGATGAGGGCGCCGCCGAGCGGGAGCCATGGCGATCGCCGAAGGAGCGCCGTCACGACGAGCACCAGGCCGCCTTCGATCAGGACGGCGCTCAGCGCCAGCGACCGCCCTGTGGGCATGGCGGCCGGCACGAACATCGGAATGAGCCGGTACGACAGCCCCACGACCATCATCGTGGCCCATCCGACAGCGGCGAGATGGGCGTGCGCGTACATCGCGGTGAGCGGCGAGAGGCCGAGGAAACCACGCGAGCGATCGAGTCCCATGATCATGCCGAACACCGCCGCGGCGAGGAGATTGAGGAATGCCAGAGCGACGTGCAGCTTGACCGGCCACGGCGCGATGGCCGCGGGGAGCCCTCGCCACGCGCGCGACGCGACCCATCCGATCGCGACCACGACCAGCGTGGCCGCCCACGCCATGCCGTCATAGTCGCCCATCCAGACGTGCGAGACCATCCCCGATATGCCCAGGCCGAACATCGCGAAGGCGGCCCAGTCGGCGCGGCCGGCCGGCATCGGCAGCCGCAGCGCCAGCGGCCCGACGATGTAGAACGCGCCGAGGATCGAGCCGGAGATCCACCCGAGCGTCAGCAGGTGCACGAGCGCCACCAGCCGGGCGTGAAGGAAGAATCCGCCCGGGATCTCCGGCCGCAGCGCGAGGGTCAGGAGCGCCGTGGCGAGGCTCAGGTGGGCCAGTGTGAAATAGGCGATCGGAATCGCCGACGCCGGAAGAAGGTCGCGCCGGCCGCGCGCGTCGAGTACCATGTCAGACGTGCAGATCTTCGGCGATGCGCACGAGACGGGGGGTCCGGACGAAGGCATCGCCCACCAGGGCATGAACATGGTACCAGATCGGGACGTCCTGACACTGTTTGCGCCAGCGCAACGACGTGCGCCGCGATGCGAGCGATCCTGACCCTGTCAGGAGCATTTCATGTCCTCATTTCATCGGGTGTCCTCCCGCCCCTTCGTCTGCGCTTCCCTGCTTCTGTTGAGCATGCTGGCGGGCTGCGGCGTCGGCGCGACCGGGTCGGTCTCAGCGGTGGCGTTCGCGCCTCACGTCCCGCCGCCGATCCATCGCTGGAGTTCCGCCCTCGTTCACGTCGAGCTCAACGCCACCATCCACCAGATCGGTCTCGCGCGGGGCGTGTTGTACAACGCCTGGACGTTCAACGGCACGGTACCCGGCCCGTTCATCCGCGCACGCGTCGGCGACACGCTCGAAGTGGGCGTCACCAACAGCGACCCCAGCGGCATGCCGCACAATCTGGACTTCCATGCCGTGACCGGACCCGGCGGGGGCGGGGCGGTGACGACGGTCGTGCCCGGCCAGCGGCAGACGGGGCGCTTCCTGCTGCAACATGCCGGCCTCTTCATCTATCACTGCGGGTCGCCGCCGGTCATGGACCACATCTCCAACGGGATGTATGGACTGCTCCTGGTCGAGCCGCCCGGAGGGCTGCCGTCCGTGGATCGGGAGTACTACGTGCTAAAGAGCGAGTTCTACACGACGGCGCCGGATCCGGTCACGATGGTCGCGGCGTACTCGCACGCGGCCGGCCTCCGCGAAGAACCGACCTACGTCGTCTTCAACGGCGATACCACGGCGCTCATGGGCGAGCGCGCGCTCGTCGCCGAGACGAATGAGACCGTGCGCATCTATTTCGGAAACGCCGGGCCCAACAAGATCGCCTCGTTCCACGTCGTCGGCATGGTGATGGATCGCGTCTACCGCGAGGGGGATCTCGTCAGCCCGCCCGCGCGCGACGTGCAGACGACGCTGGTGCCTCCGGGCGGGGCGGCGGTCGTCGATCTTACGGCGACCGTGCCGGGGATCTATACGCTGCTGGACCACGCGATTTTTCGGACCGAGAAGGGTGCGGCGGGCCTGCTGAAGGTGACCGGCATGTTCCGCCCCGACATCTTCAGCGGGCAGACACCGTACGACCCTGCCCGCGTGATGAAGCACTGACCTGCACCATCCGGCGGCTCCCGGACGACGATCAGGCCTTCTCGATGTGGATCAGGTACGCCTCGACCATGATCAGGTTCTTCTCCCCTGACTGCCGGATCACGCCGAGCAGCCGGTCCATCTTCACGACTTCCTCCAGCTGCTCGTCGATGAACCATTGCAGGAAGCTCTGCGCCAGATAGTCGTTCTGCTTGACCGCGAAATCCATGAGGCCGGTGATCTGCCGCGTGACCTCCTGCTCCCAGCTCAGCGCGGCCTGTACGGCCGCCTCGGCCGACGGGAACGTCGGCGTCGGAGCCGGAATCGCGGGAATCCGGAGGTCTGCCTGCGTGTCGAGCAGGTACTGCACGAACTTCATCGCGTGCTGTTTCTCTTCCTCCGCCTGCGCCATGAACAGCTTCGAGAGCAGCACCAGGTTGTTGCGCCGGAAGTGGGCCGCAATGCTCACGTACTGCATGCTGGCGCCGAATTCGTGGCCGATCTGATCGTTGAACGCTTTCGCGAGATCCGGACTGATCAACATGGCGCGATTATACCTTTGCTCCGTCGCAGCAGACGGAGCACACGCGCTGAAACAAGGATGAGGTCCATCCGCTCGCGGCTCATCCAGTCTGCAGCCGGGCGGCGGACACGGTCCGGAACACCTAGTTGGCGCTGGCCCCGGCCACCACCTGCGTCCACCGCAGCAGGACCGCCTTGTCCCCCTTCAGGGACGCGGCGTCGTTGGGCGAGCGAAACGCGAGATAGTCGGCCTCGGTCTTCCCGCCATCGGGCTGCGTCAACGTCGTGGAGACGAACCACGCTTCGTCGGCCGGCAGCATGTGCCCCGTCCGATAGTCGGTGACGAACACCGCCGCCACCTGCAGGTCCGGATGCGCCTTGATGTACTTGGCGAGGCATCCGGCCGTGCGGAACGGGAACGGCGCTTTGAGGCGGTCGATGAGTTCGCCGGCCAGCTTCAGATCGACAATCGTGCGGTGGCACCGGTAACAGGTGTCACCGACTTGCACGCGCGCCGGTTGGATGGACGCACAGGCGAGGGCAATCGCGGCGATGACGACGGCATACAACGCTTTCATACGGCCTCCTTGCCGGGCGTGAAAGACCCGGCCTACTCCAGTTCGACCCAGATCGACCGCGCGACCAGACGCTCGATCGCAAGCTCCGTTTGATCACACTCGAAGACGATGCCCGGAAAGATCTGCAGGACATTCACCGTCGCGCCAGGGCTGACGCCGAGCGCGGCGAGCCGCTCGGCGCGCGACGTGAGGTCCCTCGTGACGCGAACGATGCGCCCGCGCGCGCCTGGACGCAGCGAGGAGAGCGGGCGCACGGCGCTAGAAGGCGACATGAAACATCCTCAATGCGGTATTCAACGCCGCGCCCGTTCCGACCGCGAGGACGGTGACGAACACGAGAATGGCCAGTCCGATCCGCAGCCCGCGCTCCTTCACGATCATCAGGAAATTGGCCACGCACGGCACAAACAGTGTCATCACCGTTAACGCTACCACCGCCTGGACGTGCGTGAGCGCGCCGCTGCGGGCCATCAGGAAGAGCCCGGCGGCGCCGTAATCGCGCCGCAGGAACCCCATCACGAACACTTCGGCCGCCTTCGGCGGCAGGCCGAGGAGGCCGGTGACGACGGGACGCGCCGTGTTCGCGATGGCCGCCAGCCCGCCGACGCGATCCAGCCCGAACAGCAGCACGGTGCCAATGAGAAACAGCGGGACCGCCTCCCCGAGGTACCAGCGGACGCGCAGCGCGGTCTTCGTCAGCAGGTTGCGCAGTCGAGGCATCCGCATCGGCGGCAGCTCCATGATGAAGTCGGACCGATCGCCCGTCAGCACGCACGACGCGAGGAAGCCCACCAGCACCATCTGCGTCAGCACCACGCCGAAGAGCGTGAGCAGCGCCCAGAACGAAATGCCGCCGAGAATGCCCATGATCGTGGCGAGTTGCGCCGAGCAGGGGACGCCCAGCGCGAGCAGCAGGATCGCGATCAGGCGCTCTTTCGGCGTCGCCAGAATCCTCGTCGTCATCGTCGCCATCGTGTCGCAGCCCAGGCCGAGGACCATCGGCAGCACCGCCCTGCCGTTGAGCCCCATGGCGCGGAAGATCCGATCGCTGAAAATCGCGAGCCGCGGAATGTAGCCGCTGTCTTCGAGGAAGCCGAAGACGAGAAAGAACGTCGTGACGACGGGCAGCACGATGGCGATGGCGTACGTGATGCCCATGGTGATGAGGCCGTAGTCGCCGACCAGCAGGTCGCGCGCGAACGCGAACGGGATGTGTGACGCAGCGGCGCGCGCCCATGGATTGAGGTAGGCGCCGAACAGGCCCTGCTCGAGCAGGCCGACCAGCGTCTGCGCGCCGAACACCCCGACGACGAGGTAGGTCACGTAGAGTACCAGCCCCAGGATCGGCACGCCGGTCAGCGGCTGGCGCACGGCGCGGCCGAGCCACTCCTGAACGCGCCCCAGCGTCAGCTGGCCGACGGTGCGGAAGCGTCGCGCGGTGTCGTCCGCCCATTGGAGGTGCGTGGCCCCCGCGTCACGCGCGCCACGCGCGCGCGACGCCTTCGTCAGGGCCTCGCGCAGTTCCGCCAAGCCGCGCCCCTCGGGGGCGACCGCTTCGATGACCGGAATGCCCAGCGCCTCGGCCAGTCCGGCCGCGTCGATGTCCACGCTCCGCGCCCGCGCCTCGTCGATCATGTTCAGGACGAGGATCATCGGGAGCCCGACATCGGCGAGCTGCGACGTCAGCATCAGCGCGCGGCGCAGGTTGCGCGCGTCGGCCACCTGGACGATCAGCTCCGCGCCTCCCCCTTTGATCAGATCGCGCGTGACCTTCTCGTCTTCGCTCAGCGCGCCCTCGATGGCGTTGACGCCCGGGGTGTCGACGATGTCGCAGACCTCCGCGCCGACGGTCGCGCGCCCCCGGGTTACCGTCACCGTGGTCCCGGGGTAGTTCGACACCGTCACGTAGCGCCCCGTCAGGCGGCCGAAGATGACGCTCTTGCCGACATTCGGATTGCCGACGAGCGCAATCCGCAATGGATGCGCGCGCAGGCGCAGCAGCGGCGTGGGCGTCAGACCGGCGATCGTGACGGGACACGGCATTGGCAGGCTCAGGGGCAATCACGATGCCGTGGCCAACAGGGCGGGTTTCCGGCATCCTTGGTAGAGGGCTGCCGGAAATCCGGCAGCCAACGGAAAACAGAGGACAGAAGACGAAGAAGACGGAAGTCGAACGTCGGAAACGGGAGGAGGATGTTTCCGGGTTCTTCTTCCGTCTTCTATCTGCTGTTATCTGTTGCCCGTTGTTCGCTTGTCTCTTGTCTCGTGTCTAGTTTACCAGAGATACGTCATCCGGAT
>DAIUEK010000052.1:0-2910 GCA_036845165.1 Vicinamibacterales bacterium
GGTCGACCTCTCCGCCTACGCCGGCGAAGACGTGGAGATTCTCTTCAACACGCGCTCGAGCGGTCCCGGGGGGGCCCCCGACGATCGCAATGACCTGCCCCTCTGGGGCGCGCCCGAGATCGTCCGCCGCTAGCCAGAATGCCGCCCGTTCTGACCTGGAAGTCCTCTCCGTGCCGCCGCACCCGGGCATGACGCGGCAGGCAGTCGAGGAGGAGTCGGCCGCGCTCCAGGCGTTCCACGCGGCCGCCTGATGCCTCTTCGCCGCGCGCTGCTCCTCCTCGCCATCGTCGCCGTCCAGTTCGCGCTGTTCGAGATGGCGCTGCGAACCTGGGGACATTCGGAGGCGGCGCCGTCGTTCCAGGCGCTCTTCATGCCCGACCCGATCATCGGGTACCGGCTGCGCCCCCACGCGCGCACCCGCTTCGTCACCGCCGAGTTCGACACGCAGATCGCGATCAACGCGCAGGGGGTCCGCGACGATGAGGACGTCGGGCCCAAGCCGCCCAACGAACGCCGCATCGTCGTGCTCGGGGACTCGCTCGTGCTGTCGGTGCAGGTCGATCGGCAGAAGACGTTCTGCAAGCTCCTCGAAGATCTCCTGAACCGCGCGGGGGGACCGGTGCGCTACAGGGTCATCAACGCCGGAGTACAGGGGTACGGTCCCGTCGAGGAATGGCTCTTCTATCGCCAGGTCGCGCGAGCGTTTCAGCCCGACCTCGTGATCGAAACGGTGTTCGTGGGAAACGACGCGGAGGAAGCGGTCACATCCGCGCCGAAGCTGCGCGGCGCCGCGCGCCCGCTGGCCGAGACCGTCTCCGCCTCGCTCGTGAATCGCATGCGCCGCCTGGTGCGCCGCAGCATGGTGCTGCAGGTCGTCCGGCTGCGCGTCGTGTCGGTCACCGATCGACTGTCTACCTGGATGTCTCCCCCGGAAGCGCCGCTCCAGTCGTACGCGGCCAGGCCCGCGCCGCGGATTGAGGAAGGCCTTCGGATTTCGCGGGAGTGCGTGCAGGCCATCATCGCGGATGCCGCGGCCTCGGGGGCGCGCACGATCGTGATGCTGATGCCCGCGCGATTCCAGGTGGACGATGCGGACTACGGCCGTCTCAAGGAAGCCGTCGAGCAGGCGCATGGAACGCTCGTGCGTGACGGCGCCACCGAGCGGTTCGCCGAGGCGCTGGCGCCGCTGCCGGTGCCGCGCTTCGATGCGCTGCCGGCGCTGAGGGCCGCGCTTCCGGGGCCGGACGTGTTCTACCAGCAGACGGTGCACCTCACGCCGCGCGGACACGCGATCGTGGCGCAGGCGCTCGAAGCGTTCATCCGCAGGCAGGGACTCTGACGCGCCATGGTCTTCAATTCCCTGCAGTTTGTCTGGTTCTTCCTGGTCGTCTACGCGCTGTACCGGCTGTTGCCTGCCCTGAGCTCGGCCGAGCGTGCACACCGCGCGCAGAACTGGCTGCTGCTCATCGCCAGCTACTACTTCTACGCGGCCTGGGACTATCGATTCGTCGCGCTGCTGGCCGCGTCCACGCTGGTCGACTACAGCTGCGGGCGCCTCCTCGGCGCGATGACGGACGAGCGCCGGCGGCGCCTCGTGCTGTGCTTGAGCCTCGGCTTCAACCTCTCGATGCTGGGCTTCTTCAAGTACTTCAACTTCTTCGCGGCCAACCTCCAGGCGCTCGGTGGCGCCGTCGGCTGGCCGCTCGATTTCGTCACGCTGCGCGTGCTGCTCCCGATCGGCATCTCGTTCTACACGTTCGTGACGATGAGCTACGTCATCGACGTGTACCGGCGCGAGATCGCGCCGACGCGCAACCTCGTGGACTTCGCCGTCTTCGTGGCGTACTTCCCGCACCTCGTCGCCGGGCCGATCATGCGGGCGACGGCGCTGCTCCCGCAGATTGCGCGGCCCCGCCGCGTCTCCACGTCACAGATCCGTGAAGGGCTCTGGCTCGTCGCCTGGGGTTTCTTCCAGAAGATCTTCGTCGCCGACAACCTCGCGCCGCTCGCCTCCCGCGTGTTCGCGCCCGATGCGCACACGACCGGCGTCAACGTGCTGCTCGGCGCCTACGCCTTCGCGTTCCAGATCTACGGCGACTTCGCCGGATATTCGAACATCGCCCGCGGCACCTCGAAGCTGCTGGGCATCGAGCTCGTCGAGAACTTCCGCTTCCCGTATCTCGTGCTCACGCCGCAGGCGTTCTGGCGCCACTGGCACATCAGCCTCTCCACCTGGCTTCGCGACTATCTCTACAAACCGCTCGGCGGCAACCGCGGAACCCCGTGGCAGACCCGCCGGAACCTGCTGCTGACGATGGTGCTCGGCGGGTTGTGGCACGGCGCGGCATGGACGTTCATGCTGTGGGGGCTCTACCAGGGCGTATTGTTGGTCTTGTACCGACCGTTTGAACCCGCCTTCGCGGCGCTGCAGCAGGCACGCCGCTTCGGCGAGGCCAGCTCCGCTTTCACGGCCCTGCGGCGCGGACGGCGCCTGCTGGCGTGGCTGGTCATGTTCCATCTCACGTGCTGCGGCTGGCTGATCTTCCGGGCATCATCGCTCCCGAAGCTGCGCGAACTCATCCGGAGTCTCTTCTTCGGGTTTGCGCCGTCGACGGCGGACGTCTCGGGACTGCTGGTGCCGCTCCTGCTCTACGTCACGCCGCTCCTCATCGTGCACCTCATCGAGGCGCAGGCTGACGACCTGCTGGCGGTGCCGCGGTTGCGGGTGGGGCTGCGCTACTCGATCTACGTGGCGACGTTGTATCTGATCTTGCTGTTCGGCAACTTCGGCGGGTCGGATTTCATTTATTTCCAGTTCTGATGCTGCACACCTTCCTGGAATTTCTGGTCGTCGTCTGGCTCCCCGGAGCGGTGCTGTTCCGCCTGCCCGTGGCGGACCGCGACCGGCGC
>DAIUEK010000052.1:3010-8642 GCA_036845165.1 Vicinamibacterales bacterium
CTGGCTCCCCGGAGCGGTGCTGTTCCGCCTGCCCGTGGCGGACCGCGACCGGCGCGCGGCGCTACCCGCGGAGGAACGCGCGTACTGGGCGGTCGTGACCAGCGTGGCGACGTCGCTCGCGCTCGTGCTCGCGCTGGGCGCGCTCCATCGGTACAGCTTCAAGAGGCTGCTCGTCGCGGACGTCGCGATCGCGGTTGTCCTCGCCGCCGCCGCGCGCTTTCGCCTGCGCCTCGGGCCCGGGGCCCGCCGCGCCGGCCTGACGGCCTGTATTCCTCTCGCGCTCGCGCTCGTCGGCGCGTGGCGGTTCTTCCCGCCGTCCGAATACATCATCGGCGGCAAGGATCCCGGCGTCTACGTGAACGAGGGGATTCAGATCGCCCAGCGCGGCGCGATCGCCGTGCCCGACCCCGTCGTCGCCGCTGTGCCGGACTTCGCGCGGAATCTCTTTTTTCCCGCGGACGCGAACCGCGCGCGCTACATCGCTCCGCGGTTCATGGGCTTTTACATCCTGGACCCGGACCGCGGCCTCGTCGTCAGCCAGTTTCCACACGTCTATCCCGCGTCGATCGCGATCGGCTACGCGCTCGACGGTCTGACGGGCGCGCGGCGCGCGGTGGGGTTCTGGGGCATCCTCGGCGTGCTGGCGGTGTATTTCCTCGGCGCGCGGCTGCTTGGCCGCCCGGCGGCGGCGGCCGCCGCGACACTGCTCGCGCTCAACGTCGTCCAGGTCTGGTTCGCGCGCTACCCCAACGCCGACATCGTCATGCAGGCGCTCCTGTTCGCGGCGCTGCTCGCCAATGCGCGCGCGCACGTGGATGACGATCCGTTTTTCGCGCCCGTCGCCGGCGTCCTGCTCGGTTTGCTGCTGTTCCTGCGCTTCGATGCCGTCGTGGCGGTGGGCGCCGTGATGGCGGGCTCCGTGCTCGGTTTCGTCGCGGGACAACGCCACCGGTGGACGTTCTGGCCGCCGCTCGTCATCGCCTCCGCGCTCTGGACCTGGTACGCGATGGGGCCGATGCGGGAGTACTTCGAGATGCCGATCGTCTTCCTGTCGAACCTGCCGCCGTGGGAGTACGCCGCACTGGGCGCCGGGGCCGGCGGGCTGCTCCTGCTCCTCGTCGCGGGACGACGGTCGACGCGCGTGTCGCAAGGCGTCGTGGACATCGTGCCCTCCGCGCTCACGGTCGTCGTCGTACTGCTGGCCGTCTACGCGTTCGCCTTCAGGCACCCCGGCGGCAAACTCACGGACTACGACGCATACGCCCTGCGGACGTTTGCGAATTTCTATTTCACCGTTCCCGCCCTCATTGCGGCGGTCGTTGGCTACGCGCTGATTGCGCGCGGCCTCTTCTGGCGGGATCCCGCGTTCGTGGTGACGTTGACGGCCTTCTCGCTGGTCTTCTTCTACAAGATCCGGATTTTTCCGGATCACTTCTGGATGGCGCGCCGCTTTGTCCCGGTGATCCTCCCGGGGGCGCTGCTGCTCGTGGCCGGCGCCGCGCTCACCGGGGTCCGCGGACGGCTGCTGTTCACGCGCGCGATCCGCGGGCCGATCGGCATCGTGTTCCTGGCGCTGCTGGGAGTTCACTATGCGCGCGCGGCAAAACCGATCATCAATCACGTCGAGTACGAAGGGATCATCCCGCGGCTGGAGCAGCTCGCGTCACAGATCAAAGACGACGACCTGCTGGTCGTGGAATCGAGGGACGCGGGCTCGGACGTCCACGTGCTGGCGCTCCCCCTGGCCTACATCTACTCGAGGAACGTGCTCGTCCTCGCGACACCGGTGCCCGACAAGGCGACCTTCGCCGCGTTCCTCGATCGGTCCCACGCGACATACCGGCGCGTGCTGTTCCTGGGCGGCGGCGGCACGGACCTCCTCTCCTCGCGCTGGAGCGTCGAGCCGGTCGTCAGCGACCGGTTCCAGATTCCGGAGTACGACTCGCCGCGCGACGCGTATCCGCGCTACGTCAGGCAGAAGGAGTTCGACTACAGCATGTACGCGTTCGGTCCGCCCGCGGCGCCGACGACGGCCTCCGCGGCGCTCGACATCGGCATCAACGACGACCTGAACGTGCTGCGCTTTCACGCGAAGGAGACAACCGCGGGACGGACGTTCCGCTGGTCGCAGAAGCAGTCGTTCGTGATCGTGAACCGCATCGGCGCGGGGAATCGGACGCTGGCGCTGTGGATGAGCAACGGAGGCCGCCCCGCGGGCGCGCCGCCGGCTGAGGTCACCGTCCTCCTTGGGGACCGCGTGCTCGGCACCTTGAGGGTCGCGAACGGGTTCGCGGAATATGACATCGACATTCCCGCGGACGTCGCCGCGGCGGCGGCGACGGGGGAGCCCGTCCGCGTCACGCTCCGGACGCCGACCTGGAATCCGCACGGGGTACTCGGCACGTCCGACGACCGCGACCTCGGGGTCATGGTCGATCGCGTGGCGGTAAGATAGCGGCACCGGTACATGTCCCGCCTGACCATCGACGATCGGCGCGAGCGGTCGCTCGTGACCGTGGCGGATGCCCTGTTGCTGCCGGTGGCGATCCGGCGCGTCTTCCGCCGCCGCCCGACGGCACCCCCCCGCCGGATTCTCTGCTTCAGGCTCGAGCGGCTCGGCGACCTGCTGATGACTCTTCCCGCGCTCGCCGACCTGCGCGCGCTGGCCCCCGACGCCTCGATCGATCTCGTCGTCGGCAGCTGGAACCGCGACCTGGCCTCGGCGATCTCTGCCGTCGATCGCGTCGAGACGCTCGACGCCGACTGGCTGACACGCCCGCCGTCGCCGCTTCGCGGCTTTGGCGAGGCAAGGGGCGGGGCAGGCCCGCTCGGGCTGGCTATGCAGGCCGCCCGCTGGCGATCGCGGCGCTACGACCTCGCCATCAACTTCGAGCCGGACATCCGTACGAACATCGCGATCGCCGCCGTCGGCGCACGGCGCACGGTCGGTTTCGGAAGCGGCGGCGGCGGCGCGCTGCTGGACGAGGCGCTCGAGTACGACGCGGCGGGGCACACGATCGACAACGCGCGGGCGCTGGTCCACGCGGCCATGGGCCGCGCGCCGGACGCGGAGGTCGAATCCTCGCTCCGCATTCCTGAGGCGAGCCGCGCCGAGGCTGCGCGGCTGCTGGCTGTTCTTCCTGGCGCTGTCACGATCGGGATGCACGTCAGCGGCGGACGCGCGGTAAAGCAGTGGCCCGAAACGCGCTTCCGTGAACTCGCGGACCGGCTGGTCCGTGACCGTTCGGCCGCGATCGTCCTGACGGGCACGCCCGACGATCGCGCGCACGTCGACATCGTGCGGACGGCGCTGCCGCCGGATCGTGTGCTCGATCTGTCCGGAGGGGTCGATCTGCTGACGGTCGCCGCGGTGATCGCGCGGCTCGATCTTTTCGTGACCGGCGACACCGGGCCAATGCACCTGGCGCGCGCCGTCTCGACGCCGATCGTGGCGGTCTTCGGGCCGTCGGACCCGCGTCGGTACGCGCCGCGCGGTGTGCGTGACACGGTGGTCCGCATCGACTTGCCCTGCAGCCCCTGCAACCGCATCCGGCTGCCGCCGGCGCGCTGCACCGGGCACACGCCCGACTGCCTGGCGGGCATCGAGACGGCGCAGGTGCTGGCCGCGATCGACGAGGCGCTCGGGAGCGCCGCCCGATGATCACGCTGGAGGTCGAGTCCGGCACGGGGCCGCGGCGCGTCGACCTGCTGTCCTGCCTGGACGCGGACCGCGAGGAGCGCGCGCACGAAGACGCGTACGCCTGGATCAAGGCGCTGCGCCACCTCCGCGTGGACGGCGGGTCGTTCCGCAACCGCTTCACGTTCCGCGGCGATTCACTCTGGTGGTTCGCGGAGCTGTATCTCCATAAGGAACAGGCGATCCTGAACGTCATGCGCGCGCTGGCGGCGTTCGACGCCCTGGTCGAGCGCGATCGTCCGCTCGCCGTCCGTCATGTCGAAGGACCCGGTGGCGGCGTCATCGCGCAGGCGGCGGCGGCGCGCAAGGTGCGATACACGGGACCCGGGTGGCCGGCGTCCACGGGTTGGGCGCTGTTGCGGATGGAGGCACGCGCGCGGGCGCTCGCGGCGGGCTCGCGGCTGTCGAGGGTACGGACGCCGCCGATCGGCGCGTCGCACGCGCGAGTGGCGGCCTTCGTGCACAGCGCCTTCTGGCAGGCCGATGGCGCCGACGGCAGCGCCGAGTCCTACATCGGGCCCGTGTTGCGCGCGATCGAAACGCGCGTCCGCCCCGGCGACATCCAGTACGTCGGCATCGGGGCGCGAACCAACTTCCGCGCGCGGCGCTGGTGGGACCCGATCGTCGCGCGCGACGACACCCCCTTCGTCCCGATCGAGCGCTACGCGCCTCGGTCCGCGCTGGCGGCGTCGCGTGGCGTCTATCGCGACCGCCACGACGCGCGTCGACGCCTATGGGACAGCGCCGACATCCGCGCGCACGCGGTCATCCGCGGATGCGACTGCTGGCCGCTCGTGCGCGAGCAGCTGGCCGGGATCGCGCTGCTCCAGTTTCCCTGGTCCGCGCGCGCGATGGACGAAGCGGCCGCGGCGCTCGCCGCGATCGAGCCCGACGTCGCCGTCACGTACGCCGAGGCCGGGGGATGGGGACGCGCGCTCGCCCTCGAGTGCCGCCGTCGCGGCATCCCGCTCGCCGGGCTGCAGCACGGCTTCATCTATCGCCACTGGCTGAACTACCGGCACGAGCCGGACGAAGTCGGGCCGGATCCGGCGAACGCCCTGGACCCGGGGTTTCCGTTCCCGGCGGCGACGCTGCTTTTCGACGAATACGCGGCGAGGCATCTGTCGACCGCGGGACGCTTTCCTTCCGGGACGCTCGCGGTCACCGGCAGTGCGCGGCTGGACGAGCTCATCGCGTCGGTGCGCGCGCTGGGTCCGTCGGACGTGGATCGGGTGCGGCGGGACACGGGCGCGGTCCATCCGCGCGCCCTCGTCCTCCTCGCCGCGAAGGAACGCGAGGCCAGGCGCTTTCTCCCGGCGCTCATCGAGGCGGTGCGCGCGATGCCGGACGTCCAGCTCGTGATCAAGCCGCATCCCGCCGAGACGCCTGACGTCTACTCGTCCGCGGTCGCCGGCGTGGCGAACGTGCACGTCCTCCCGGCGGGCGCGCCGCTCCCCGCGCTCCTGGCCGCCGCGCGCGCGGTCGTCACCGTCAACTCCACGGTGGCGATCGACGCGATGGCGTTCGGGCTGCCGGCGGTCGTGATCGGCCTGCCGAACAACCTCACGCCGTTCGTGGACGCAGGACTCATGCTCGGCGCGGGCTCCGCAGGAGAGATCAGGGCCGCGCTCTCAAGAGTCCTGTATGATCAGGAGTTTCGCGACAGGCTGAACAGCAGGCCTGTGCATCCGGTCCATAATGACGGCCAGGCCGCCGCGCGGTCCGCCGAGACGATTCTCGCCCTGGGCCTTCCGAAGAGGACGAACTAGACGATGCGTGTGTTGATTACGGGCGGGGCGGGATTTGTGGGCTCGCACCTCGCCGAAGCGTTGCTGGCGCGCGGCGATGACGTGTCGGTGCTCGACGACCTGTCGACCGGATCGATCGAGAACATCGCGCACCTGAAGTCGCACCCGAAGTTCCGCTACACGATCG
>DAIUEK010000053.1:0-8523 GCA_036845165.1 Vicinamibacterales bacterium
CGGCGAAGCTCGCCGCCGAGCGGGCCGCCACACGGGTGTATGGGGTGCGGGCGGTGGCGAACGACATCCAGGTGAAGCTGGCGGACGACCGCACCGACACGGACGTCGCCCACGATTGCCTGCAGGCGCTCAGAAACCGCGTCAGCGTGCCGCCGCAGGTGAAACTCACGGTGCGGTATGGGCACGTGGTCCTCGAGGGCACCGTCGAGTGGATGTATCAGCGGATCGCCTCGGAAGACGCCGTCAAGTCCATCCGCGGGGTGAAGAGCATCTCGAACGAGATCAGGATCCAGTCAAAGGTGTCCCCCGCGGAGGTGAAGGACAAGATCGAGGCGGCCCTGCGCCGTCACGCGGAAGTCGACGCGCGGCGGATCCAGGTGGAGACGACGGGAAGCCGTGTGACGCTCACCGGCAGCGTCCGCTCGTGGGCGGAGAAGGAAGAGGCGGGACGCGCCGCCTGGTCCGCGCCGGCCGTCAACATCGTGGAGAACAAGCTGACCGTCAATCCGTAACGGTCCCCATCACCGCGCTCGGGGCGGTCCCGCGCGCCAGCGAACGGCCTCCTCCCGCTCCTCTTCTTCGAGGCCGGAGGCCACGGCGCGAATGCCGGCATCCACGGCCGGCCGCAGGATCGCCTTGAGCGCGTTCAGCGTGCGAGCCGTGCGGCGCAGGCCGCGCCTCAGGCTCCGCGCCGCGCGCTCTTCCTCCGCCAGGCGCACGAGATCCGGCAGCAGGGCGGCATACGCCCGCCCGGCCTCATCGAGCGACGCCGACGTCCCGCCGGGCCCGTAGTGCGGGCGGAACGGCGCGAACGGCGCACTGAACCGCGTCACCCGTACCCCGACGACGGCGTCGCCGGTGACGACGACCGCAGCGGGAGGTGGCTGCGCCACGGCGGCGGAACGGCAGGCAGAGGCGCCGATGTCGACCGTGGCCCGATCGAGCGCCGCGCGCGCCGAGGCGAGCGACGCCGCGAGATGCTGTCGAGTGACGGCGGCCGCACGATCGCGCTGCGCAAGCGCGCGCAGGAGCGCTTCTCGTTTCCTGTCGAGCAGATCGATGCCCGCGTCAATCGCGCGGCGTTGCCGCTGCAGCTCAAGCAGGCGCCAGCGCGTCGCCCCGGTGTTCACGATCCGGGGTCCTGCCGCGGCAGGCGTCTCGCGAGCAGCGTCGCATCGACTGCCGCGAGGTCCTCGCGGGGCAACTGCGCGGCCACCGACCAGCCCACATCCAGGGTCATGTCCATCGAACGCCGTGCGCCGTCGGCCTGCGCGATGAAACGGCGCTCGAATGCGTCCGCGAACGCCAGATATTGCCGCTCGCGCGGCGTCAGCTCGTCCGAGCCGACGATCTGCTCCAATGCGCGGGCCCGCTCGGCGGCCGCGCACCCGGCATAGAGCAGGCTCGCCAGCGCGCGATGGTCCTCGCGAGTCTTCCCTGCGCCGATTCCCGACTTCATCAACCGTGACAACGAGGGGAGCACGGCAACCGGCGGATAGATGCCCCGGCCGTGCAGCTTCGGATCGAGCACGATCTGTCCCTCGGTGACATAGCCCGTCAGATCCGGAATCGGGTGCGTCATGTCGCCCGCGGGGAGCGTGACGATCGGGATCTGTGTGATCGAGCCCGCGCGGCCGCGGAGGCGTCCCGCCCGCTCGAAGATCGATGCGAGATCGCTGTAGAGATATCCCGGGTAGCCTTTCCGGCTCGGGATCTCGCCGCGCGCCGACGCCACTTCCCGCAATGCCTCGCCGTAGTTCGTCACGTCGGTCAGGATCACGAGCACGTGGAGGCCGAGGTCCCACGCCAGGTACTCGGCAAGCGTCAGCGCGGTGCGCGGGGCGAGCAGACGCTCCGTGGCGGATTCGTCGGCGAGGCTGAGGACCATCACCGCGTGACTGCGCGCACCCGATCGCCGGAATGCCGCTTCATATTGAGCCGCCACTTCGCGAGGCAGGCCGAGGCCGGCAAACACGATCGCGAAGCGCTCGACGCCAGGCGCCCGCGCGTGCTCGAGGATCGCCGCCGCCATGCGATCGTGCGGAAGGCCCGACTGTGTGAAGATGGGCAGCTTCTGGCCGAGCGTGAGCGTGTTGAGGCCGTCGATCGCGGAGAACCCCGTCTCGAGGCAGTCGCACGGACACTCGCGCCGGCATGGATTGATCGGCAGGCCTTCGACGGGCCGCTCTTCGACGGCCACGGGCGCCGGCAGTCCGTCGCGCGGCCGGCCAAGGCTGTCGAGCACGCGGCCCAGGACGTCCGGGCCGACACCCACGCGCGGCGGCATGCCCGAGCACCGGAGTACGGCGTCTCCGAGTGACAGACCCTGGGTGGACCCAAAGACTTCGAGCGTGATGCTGTTCTCGCGCACCGCCACGATCTGGCCGGCGCGTGCGATACCCTCGCGGTCCTCGAGTTCCACCATCTCGTGAAAGGCCGCGCCCGGCACGTTATCCGCCGCCGCATATGGGCCGTGCAGCCACCGAAGCCCGCGGAACGACAGCCCTGGGGCCGTCATGCCGCCCCCGCCGCCACAGGCGCCGAAAGCGCATCGCACTCCGCGTCGAACCGCGCGAGCAGCCGATCGACGTCCTCCACCGCCGCTTCCGCAATCGTGGAACGCGCGCGCCGGATATCGGCGATGACGGGCAGCGACATGATGTCGCCGGCCGGCACGCCTGAGGCCGCGCGAGCGGATCCCTTCCGGGCGACATGCACCAGCAGGTGAAGGAGCCGAACCTGCCGGAGCGGCGAACACCACTCGTCACGATCGCCGATGGCGGTCTGCCGGAGGAACGCGTCCTCGAACAACGACGCGAGCGCCAGCACGAGCTGCTGCCGCTCGGGAAGACTGGCGGTCCCGATGAGCCGCGCGGTCTGCTCCAGATGCTCGGCCTCTTCGAGAAGCGCCATGGCCTCGTGGCGCAGCACGTTCCAGTCGAGCCCTGTTGCCTCGCGCCACCACCCGGCGAACTCTTCCGCGCGATCGCTGTAGGAATCGGTCAGGCTGACCGCAGGGAATCTGCGCGCCTGGGCCATCGCCTTGTCGAGCGTCCAGAAGCAGCGCGTATGACGCCCGGTGTGCCGCGTGACCGGCTCCGTCAGATCGCCGCCCGGCGGCGACACGGCGCCCACCAACGTCACCGAGCCCTCGCGGCCGTCCGCCGTCTTTACCCGCCCGGCGCGCTCGTAGAAGGCCGCGACGCGGCTCGCAAGATAGGGCGGGTATCCCTCTTCCGCCGGCATCTCGCCGAGGCGGCCGGAAATCTCCCGCAGCGCCTCAGCCCACCGCGACGTGCTGTCGGCGAGCAACAGCGCGTGATAGCCCATGTCGCGGTAGTACTCGGCGATCGTGACGCCGACGTAGATTGAGGCTTCGCGCGCGGCGACCGGCATGTCGGATGTGTTGGCAATCAGCACCGTGCGCTCCGACAAGGGCCGGTGCGTGCGCGGATCCACGAGCGCCGGCAGGATCGACAGGACTTCCGCCATCTCGTTGCCGCGCTCGCCGCATCCGACGAAGACGATCACGTCCGCCTGCGCCCACTTGCACAGCTGCTGCTGCATGACGGTCTTGCCCGTGCCGAACCCGCCTGGCATGCCGACGGTGCCGCCAAGCGGCACCGGAAAGAACGTATCCAGCACCCTCTGCCCCGTGATCAAGGGCACGGTGAGCGGCAGCCGCGCGGCGCAGGGTCTCGGCACGCGCGCCGGCCAGCGCTGCGCGAGCGTCAGCGGCCGTTCCTGCCCACGGTCCGTGACGATGGTGGCGACGCGATCGTCGACGCGGTACTGGCCGGGCGCGGCGATCTCCGTGATGCGTCCGCCCTCGCCCGGCGGGAGCAGGACGCGATGCTCGAACACCTCGGTTTCCCGAACGCACCCAATGAGGCCTCCCGGGTCGATCCGATCATCCACGCGCACGCGCGGCTCGAACGGCCAGAGCCGCGTGCGATCGAGCGGCGGCGGATGCCGTCCCCGCCGCAGAAAGTCGCCGTCGGCGGCCGCGAGCGCCCCGAGCGGCCGTTGGAGTCCGTCGAAGATCGCGCCGATCAGTCCCGGCCCGAGTTCCGCGGCGAGCGGCCCGCCACAGGCATAGACCGGTGCGCCCGAGGCAATCCCGACGGTGCTCTCGTACACCTGCAACGTCGCGACGTTGTCATCGATCGCCACCACTTCCCCGAACAGACGTTCGTCGCCGATGAAGCCCACCTCGCCAAGTGCCATGGCGGAGCGCAGCCGTGCGCGCACCACGGGGCCGAGCAGTTCGATCACCTGTCCCGCCGGACTGCATGAGGGCGGCGCGGTCACGTCGTCTGTCACGTCGTCTCCGCCGGCGCAGTTTCCATGAGCGTCGCGGCCGCCGGCTCCCCCGCCCCGGCGGGTGCCTCAGCCGTGGCGGCGTCGTACAGCCGCGCGAGCGCGCCCCGCCACGCCGCATGGACCCGCCGTTGCCGGGCTTCCAGCGAGTTGTCGAACGTGACCCGTCCGTCGGGCGTTCGCGCAACGCATCCGGCGCTCAGCGGACCGGGCTCCACGGTGACGCGCGTCCCCGTGGCGTGTTCGAGCGCCACGCGCCAGCCGTCGCCCAGCGCTCCAGCGAGCGCTGCCGGGATCACCAGCACACAGGCGTCGCCCGGAAGCGCGCCCACGGCTTCGCGTGCGAGGGCCGCCGTCCAGGATGCGGCATCCGGCGCGGTCGCGAGCACCCGCCCTCCCTGCTGGACGATCGCGCCGATCCAGGCGTCGCGATCGGTGGCCACGCCGACGGTGTCCTGCCAGTCTTCGTCGGCCTCACGCTCGGCGGCCGCCCGGCGCGCGGCGGACAGCCGTGCCTCTGCGTCCGGCGCCGCGTCCACGGGTCCTGTGGCGGCCCTGATCGCCTCGAGCTCGGCCGCGGCTTCCCGCTCGAGCCGTTCGATGTCCGCCGCCGCCTCGTCGCGGAGCGCCGCGATCACCGCCGCCGCGCTGCCCCAGGCCCTCATGCCGCGTGCTTCCCGTGCATCGTGTCCTCCTGGTCCGACGGCAGCACGACGGCGATCGGGAGGCGGACGGCGTCCCGGAGCCGCGCGATCACGTCCACGCCGAGGGCTGCGGCCTGCGGCGAGATCAGGACGATCGCCACCGACGGGTCGTGTCCGATGTCGTCGAGCGCCGCCACGATCTCTTCGCGCGTGCGGCACTCTGTCCCCGCGACGCCGGCGAGGCCGAAGCCGGTGACGTCGCGCGCGTCACCTATCACGCGAATCTGCATGGCGCCTCCTTATTTCACGTAACTGAGGATCATGATCGCGATGATGATTCCGTAAATGGCGATGCCTTCGGCGAGCCCCACGAACACGAGCGCGCGCCCCGCCGTTTCCGGCTTCTCGGCAACGGCCCCCATCGCGGCGCCGCCGACGACCGCCACCGCGTACGCGGCGCCGAGCGCGGCCAGTCCGGCCACGAGCGCTGCCGAAAGAAACGCCCACTTCACAACTTCGGGTGAGGTCGTCACGGCTTCCCTTCCTTTGTCTGTGCCGGCTGCAGCATCAACGGCTGGTACGCCGTGCCGCCGCCACGGAAGAATTTTCCAAAGAACTCGTAGTACTCGAGGCGGAGCACCTGCACGGTCACGGTCAGCCCTTCCAGCAGGATCAGCACGGCGTTCCCGAGCACGAGCGCGGCGATCGCCAGCGGACTGCCGAAGCGCGTCTGCGCCAGCGTGTCGCTGACGGCGAACATCGCGATGAACACGCCGGCATGGACCGCCGCGAACGCCGCGATGCGGATGAACGACACGGTGTTCGCAAAGTACGCAAACAGCGCGTCGACGACTTCGACGCTGCCCTCGAGCGCGCGGAGCCATCCAGGTGGACGCGGCCCCGGAGGGCGGCGCGTCGCGGTCCGATCCAGATGACGAATCAGGGGCGCTCTCAACAGGATCAGCGCGGCGGCCGCCAGGGCAAGCACGGCGAGCACCCAGGGAGGCACGACGAAGGACGCCGGCATCGCAAGACGCGCCAGCAGCGCCACCGCCGTCCAGTACAAGAACGCGCCGAACAGTCCGCGCACGCTGAAGAGCGCTGCGGCACGCTGCCCAAGACGCCAACTGTTGATGACGTTGAGCACGATCCCGGTGCTGACCAGGACGATCCCGAGTCCCACGGCGATCCGCATGAACGCCGGCAGATCGCGTGTCGGCTCGAGCCAGACCACCGGCAGCGCGCCCGCAATGCCGAAGAAGCTGCCGTACAGCACACCAAAGAACGCCGAGGCGACTCCCGCCTCCATCAGGAGGATCCCGTAATCGAGGTACCGCGGCATGTAGCGAAACAGGTAGTAGCCGGCCGCGCACAACACGGCGCCATGTCCGACGTCGCCGAACATCAGCCCGAACATCAGCAGGAAGCTGATGGCGAAGAACGCCGTCGGCTGCAGCTCGCCGTACGACGGCGTGTCGTACAGCTCGATGAGCGGTTGAAACGGCCGCAGCAGCACGGGGTTGCGATGCAGGATCGGGATGCTCGCGATGCCCGCCGGCGCTTCCAGGCCGGACGCGGGCGTCTCGATGTCCACCACGGCCTTCGGCACCGTGTCCGCGAGGGCGCCGCGCAGCCGTTCCGCCTCGCTCGCGGGAATCCATCCAGAGATGACGACGAACCGCCCGGTCGAACCAAACCGCTCCTGCGCCTGCAGCAGGAGCACGCAGGTCTCCGCGCGGGAAAGCATGGCGCGCAGGCCGCTCGCGTGCGCGGCCGACAACGCGGCCAGCGTTTCGGCCGCACTCGCGGCCGTCCGGCGCGCGGTTCCGAGCGCCGCCTCGAGTTGCGCGGACCGTCCGGCTTCGGCGACCGCGGCCGGCTCCATCGTCTCGACGTGTACCAGGCGAAGCGCCGCGTCCAGCCGGGGCCTGGCGGATGCCGGTGTCATCACGATGGCGAGCGTGCCGGCGCGGGCAGTCTCGATGGCTTCGACCAGGTGCGGCGTCGGCGACAGGAACTCCGACAGGGACGCGAGTGCGTCTTCAGTCGCCGACACCACGTAGGCCGTGACGAACTGCAGTCCCACGAGGCTCGCAGGATCGAGTCCGCTGCGCTCGAGCGCGCCCGCCCGTTCGAGCATCCGTTCGGCGGTGGCGGCGGTGCCAAGGGCGCCGTCGCGCGCGGACCACGCTCCTTCGACGGCCTCTTCGATGGTCTCCAGCGCGGACGCGAGACGCTGGCGCTCGATCTCGAAGTCCACGATCGGCGTGTCATCGGTGCGGCCGGCGAGCGGCGGCGTGACGACACCGAGCCGATCGAGCACGCGCCGGATGCGACCTTGCAGCGCCCGGTGCGCGGCGAGGAGCGCCTGGCTGCCCGCCGGCGCGGCGTCCGTGCGTCCGTGGGCGATGTCAATCAGGTGCAGCAATCCCAGGCGCGCGACGGCGTGCGTGGCCGCGGCCGCGTCACGGCCGGCCACCTGGATGCGCACGCGGACCATCGGCACCGCGGCGAACATGTCATCCCTCCAGCAGGCTGGCGGCAAGCGCGAGCGGCAGCATCGCGTGTCCCGCCGATCCGCCCGCGCGAGCGGCGGCAATGCTGATGGCCGCGCGCGCCTGCTCTTCCCGCAGCAGCAGCGCGGCGAGCGCCGGCGCGAGCTGAAACGGCCAGCCGACGAACGCCCGGCGGCACGCGCGAAGGCGCGCCCGCCGCAATCCAATCATCACGTCATCCCACGTGGCGGCCGGGCCTGCGGCCTTGACGACACTCACCGGCAGGACCCGCCACAGCGGGCCGGCGCCAGGACGCCATGCGGCCGCCGCATTCAATGCCTCGGCGGCGCATTCACGGGACAGCACGACCGTGGATTTCGCGATGAGATCCGCGTCGAGACCGAACGCGGTGCCGCGACGGAGCAAGTCCACGTCGCGCTCGCGGATGACGGAGAGGAGAAGGCGGCGGGCGGCGTCTTCACGCGCGGGCAGCCGCAGCGCCTCGTCGCGAAGGGCGCCGAGCGCCCATCGGTCGAGGCCAATTTCCGTCGCCGGCAGATCCGTGGCGTGGCTGCGGAGCAGCGCGCGGGCGATGACGTCATACGGGGTGTGGGACAGCCGGTGGACGAGTTCGTGCGGCGTGGCGGCCGCCAGTCCAGGCCCGATGGTCGCCAGCGGCTCGAGCGGACGCCAGCACGCGACAGCCGCGGCTCGTTCGCGCGCGGCGGCGCGCCAGAGAAGCTTCAGGTTCTCGATCTCGTGAAGACGCAGCAGCGCGAGGAAGACCGTTCGCGCGGATGGATACGCGCGAATCAGCGTCACGTACCACCGGACGAGCGGGGGAAACACCTCCTCCGGCGCGCCGCTGACGGTGTGGCCGTCGGGATCGACTCCGGCACGCAGCAGCATAGGCCGATCCAGTGACGTCCATAGCCGGCTCTTGAGCGCGCGCATCCGCGCGTGTCCGCGGCTGTAGCGAACGGCGCTCGTCATGACGCCGCACCCCGGGTCTGGCGGTCGCCCCGGATGAGCGACACGTATTCGTTGATGGCCGCCGGCGCGAC